>NZ_JBSHKH010000128.1:0-23571 GCF_053643595.1 Streptomyces sp. NPDC055506
ATGCGTGCCGCTAAGGGCGGCACGGGTGGGCGCAGCGGCACCTCGTCGCGCCGAGTTGCGCACCCACCCGGCTTTCGGCGAATCGCCGAGCGGCTGCTCACATGCGCGACACGTTTCGCTCGTACACCAGTCGCAGGCCGATCAGGGTCAGCCATGGCTCGTGCTCGTCTATGACCGACGACTCGCCCAGGACCATCGGTGCGAGGCCGCCCGTCGCGATCACGGTGACGTCCTCCGGGTCCTCCGACAGCTCGCGGGCCATGCGGTTGACGACGCCGTCGACCTGGCCGGCGAAGCCGTAGATGACGCCCGACTGCATCGCCTCGACCGTGTTCTTGCCGATGACGCTGCGGGGCCGGGCCACCTCGATCTTGCGGAGCTGGGCGCCTCGGACGCCGAGGGCCTCCACGGAGATCTCGATGCCGGGCGAGATGACCCCGCCGACGTACTCGCCGCGCGCGCTGATCGCGTCGAACGTCGTCGCCGTGCCGAAGTCGACGACGATGGCGGGACCGCCGTAGAGCTCGACCGCCGCCACCGCGTTGATGATGCGGTCGGCGCCGACCTCCTTGGGGTTGTCCATGAGGATCGGGACGCCCGTCTTGACGCCCGGTTCGACGAGGATGGCGGGTACGTCGCCGTAGTAGCGGCGGGTCACCTCGCGGAGCTCGTGCAGGACCGAGGGGACGGTCGCGCAGATGGCGATGCCGTCGATGCCGTCGCCCAGGTCGTCGCCGAGGAGCGGGTGCATGCCCATCAGGCCCTGGAGGAGGACCGCGAGTTCGTCGGCGGTGCGGCGCGCGTCCGTGGAGATGCGCCAGTGTTCGACGATGTCCTCGCCGTCGAACAGGCCGAGGACGGTGTGGGTGTTTCCTACGTCGATCGTCAGCAGCATGACCCGTATCCGCCCTACTCCGCCGGCCGCAGGTCGAGGCCGATGTCCAGGATCGGCGAGGAGTGGGTGAGCGCTCCGACGGCCAGGTAGTCGACGCCGGTGTCCGCGTACGCCTTGGCGTTGCCGAGGGTCAGGCGGCCCGACGCCTCCAGGGCGGCGCGGCCCTGGACGAGGGCCACCGCCTCCTCGCACTCGCCCGGCGTGAAGTTGTCCAGGAGGATCAGGTCCGCTCCGGCGTCCAGGACCTCGCGGAGCTGGTGCAGGGTGTCGACCTCGACCTCGATGGGGACGTCGGGGAAGCGGTCGCGGACCGCCTGGAAGGCCTGGGCGACGCCGCCCGCGGCGACCACGTGGTTGTCCTTGACCAGGGCCGCGTCCGAGAGGGACATGCGGTGGTTGACGCCGCCGCCGCAGCGGACCGCGTACTTCTCGAGGCTGCGCAGGCCGGGGGTCGTCTTGCGGGTGTCGCGGACCCTGGCCTTGGTGCCGTCGAGCGTGTCCGCCCACGCGCGCGTGGCCGTGGCGATGCCCGACAGGCGGCACAGGATGTTCAGCGCGCTGCGTTCGGCGGTGAGGAGGTCGCGGGTGCGGGTGGTGACGGAGAGGAGCTTCTGGCCCGCCTCCACGCGGTCGCCGTCCTCCGCGTGGCGCTCGATCTCCAGCTCTTCCTCGCAGACGACCGAGATGACGGCTTCGGCGATCCGGAGGCCGGCCACTACTCCTGCTTCGCGTGCCGTGAAGTCGGCGGTGGCCACCGCGTCCTCGGGGATCGTCGCGACCGTCGTCACGTCCACGCCGTGGGCCAGATCCTCCTGGAGAGCCACGTTGGCGATGTCCTCGACCTCGACCGGGTCGAGGCCGGCGTCGGCCAGGAGCTGGGCGAGTGCGGGGTCCAGGCCGCACTCCAGGTACGCCTGCTCGTCCGCTCCGCAGGCACAGCCGTCGCCGCAGCCTCCGGACGAGGCGAGGGGAAGGTCGGGGGTGGTCACGTCGGTCACTGCTCCTGGGGGGCCTGGGTGGGGAGGGTCGTGGGGAAGTGTGTGGTGTCCGTGGTGTGCACGGCCAGCGAGCGGTCCGGGTTCAGGCGTACGACGATGTGGCGCCGCCAGTCGGTGTCGTCGCGCTCGGGGCGGTCCTCGCGCCAGTGGCAGCCCCGGGTCTCCTCGCGGAGCCGGGCGGCGGCGACCAGGACCCGGGCCACGCACAGGAGGTTGGTGGCCTCCCAGGTGTCGACGCCGGGCTCGGCGGTCTTGCCGTTCTCGGCGAGGGCGTCGCGGGCGTCGGTGTGCAGCCGCTGGAGCTGGTCGGCGGCCTTGGCCAGGGAGCCGGCCGAGCGGAGCACACCCGCGCCGTCGGACATGATCCGCTGGATCGTGAAGCGGGCCTCCGCGGTGAGCAGGGGGTGCTCGGGGGTCTCCGGGTACGGGAGCGGCCGGGGCACGCGCGTGAGGAGGCCGTTCTCCGCGTGGCTCGCCACGATGTCGGCCGCGATGCGCTCGGCGTAGACCAGGCCTTCGAGGAGGGAGTTGGAGGCCAGGCGGTTGGCGCCGTGCACACCGGTGCAGGCGACCTCCCCGCACGCGTACAGCCCTGGGACGGTCGTACGGCCCCGGGAGTCGGTGCGGACGCCGCCGGAGGCGTAGTGGGCGGCCGGGGCGACCGGGATGGGGCTGGTGACCGGGTCGATGCCGTGGGCGCGGCAGGCCGCGAGGATCGTCGGGAAGCGGTGCTCCCACATCTCGGCGCCGAAGTGCCGGCCGTCGAGGAACATGTGGTCGGCGTCCTGCTCCTGCATGCGGCGCATGATGCCCTTGGCGACGATGTCCCGGGGGGCGAGTTCGGCGAGTTCGTGCCGGCCGAGCATGAAGCGCGTGCCGTCGGCGTCGACCAGGTGGGCGCCCTCGCCGCGGACCGCCTCGGAGACCAGGGGCTGCTGGCCCTCCGCGTCGGCGCCCAGGAAGAGAACGGTCGGGTGGAACTGAACGAACTCCAGGTCGCTGACCTCGGCGCCCGCGCGGAGCGCCAGGGCAACGCCGTCGCCCGTGGACACGGACGGGTTGGTGGTCGCCGAGAAGACCTGGCCCATGCCGCCGGTCGCCAGGACCACGGCGGGTGCGTGGACCGCGCCCACGCCGTCGTGCTGGCCCTCCCCCATGACGTGCAGGGTGACGCCCGCGGTGTGGCCCTCGGCGTCCGTGAGGAGGTCCAGGACCAGCGCGTTCTCGACCGTGCGCACGCCACGCGCGCGTACCGCGTCGACCAGGGCGCGGGAGATCTCGGCGCCCGTGGCGTCACCGCCGGCGTGGGCGATGCGGCGGCGGTGGTGGCCGCCCTCGCGGGTGAGTTCAAGGCCGCCCGCGGTGGACTCGTCGAACCGGGCGCCGGTCTCGATGAGACGGCGTACGGCGTCGGGGCCCTCGGTCACGAGGATGCGGACCGCTTCCTCGTCACACAGGCCCGCGCCCGCGACCAGGGTGTCGTCGAGGTGCTGTTCGGGTGTGTCACCCTCGCCGAGGGCCGCGGCGATGCCGCCCTGGGCCCAGCGGGTGGAGCCGTCGTCCAAGCGGGCCTTGGTGACGACGACGGTCCGCAGGCCCGCGGCCTGGCAGCGCAGGGCCGCGGTCAGGCCGGCGACGCCGGAGCCGACGACGACCACGTCCGCGTCGATGGACCACCCGGGCTCAGGCGCGTGCAGTCGTATGCCTGTGCTGGTCACGAGGCGGCTCCGAAGGTTCCGAAGGTGAGGGGGAGATTGTCGATCAGCCGGGTCGTCCCGACCCGGGCGGCCACGGCGAGGACCGCCTCGCCGGTGAAGTCGTGCCCGATCTCGGTGAAGTCGGACGGGTCGACCAGCGCGAGGTAGTCCAGGGCCAGCGGCGGATCGAGGCGGGCGGCCTCGTCCAGGACCTGGCGGGCCGCCGCGCGGACGGCCGCCGGGCCGCCCGGGACGGCCGTCGCCACGGCGTGCGCGTCGGCTGCCGCGCGGGACTCGCCGATGGCGCTGAGCGCCTCGGCACGCGCGCGTGTGGCGGGCACTTCGCGGGCCCGGGCCCGCAGCGCCTCCTGGGCGGCGTGCCGGTCCTGGCCCGCGAACAGGGCGCTGGACAGTGCGAGGGCGGTGCGCCGCTCGGCGGGCGAGAGGTAGCGGTTGCGGCTGGACAGGGCGAGGCCGTCGTCCTCGCGGACGGTGGGGACGCCGACGATCTCCACGCCGAAGTTCAGGTCCCGCACCATGCGGCGGATCAGAGCGAGCTGCTGGGCGTCCTTCTGGCCGTACAGGGCGACGTCGGGACGGGTCAGGTGCAGCAGCTTGGCGACGACCGTGAGCATGCCGTCGAAGTGGCCCGGGCGCGCGGAGCCCTCCAGGCGCTCGCCCATGGGGCCCGCGGTGACGCGGACCTGGGGCTCGCCACCGGGATACACCTCGTCCACGGCGGGCGCGAACACGACGTCCGCGCCGGACTCCTCGGCGAGCTTGAGGTCGGCTTCCAGGGTGCGCGGATAGCGGTCGAGGTCCTCGCCCTGCCCGAACTGCAGCGGGTTGACGAAGACGGTGACGACGACCTCGCCGTCCCGGCCCGCGATGCCGCGCGCGGTGCGGATCAGCGTGGCGTGGCCCTCGTGCAGGGCGCCCATGGTCATCACCACGGCGCGGCGGCCCGCCCGCACGCGTGCGTGCAGCTCGTCGGCGGTGCTCAGCAGGGTGGTGGTCATCGGGCGTCCCCTTCGGTGCCGTCGGTGCCGTCCGTCCCGTCGGCGAGTACCCCGAGGAGGTCCTCTGCGAGCTCCGGCTTCAGCAGGCCGTGGGCCAGGGCCCGGTCGGCGGTCGCGCGGGCCATCGCCAGATAGCCGGCGACGGTCCCCGGGGCGTGCCGGCGCAGCTCGCTGACGTGGGCCGCGACCGTGCCCGCGTCGCCGCGCGCGACCGGGCCGGTGAGCGCGGCGTCGCCGGAGCGCAGGGCGTTGTCCAGGGCCGCGCCGAGCAGCGGGCCGAGCATCCGGTCGGGGGCGGCGACCCCGGCCGCGCGCAGCAGCTCCAGGGACTGGGCGACCAGGGTGACCAGATGGTTGGCGCCCAGGGCGAGCGCCGCGTGGTAGAGCGGCCGGTTCTCCTCGGCGATCCACTCGGGCTCGCCGCCCATCTCGATGACGAGGGCCTCGGCGGCCAGCCGCAGTTCCTCGGGCGCGGTGACGCCGAAGGAGCAGCCGGCCAGCCGCTGGACGTCCACGGGCGTGCCGGTGAAGGTCATCGCGGGGTGCAGGGCCAGCGGCAGGGCGCCCGCGCGCAGGGCGGGGTCGAGCACCTGGGCGCCGTAGCGCCCGGAGGTGTGGACGAGCAGCTGTCCCGGCCGGACCGACCCCGTGTCGGCGAGTCCGGCGACCAGCTCGGGCAGGGCGTCGTCCGGAACGGTCAGCAGGACCAGGTCGGACCGCTGGAGGACCTCGGCGGGCGGCATCACCGGCACGTCGGGCAGGAGTTGCGCGGCACGGCGCCGGGAGGTGTCGGAGACCGCGGAGACGGCGACCGGGCGATGCCCGGCGAGTTGCAGGGCCGCGGCAAGCGCGGGGCCCACGCGCCCGGCGCCGACGACGCCGACGGTGAGGCGCGCGGGGCGGTCCCTGGGGTCTGGCTGTGGGGTTGTGTTCACTCGACGGCGGCCTTCCCGTTCCAGTCCGCTCCGGGTACCGGACGATTTCTCGTCATGTTAACGCGATCGGTTCGAGGGGTGTTCGGCCGTCCACAGGGTGTGGGAGAAGCCGTCCACAGGGTGTGCGGGAAATGCGGGTGCCCGCCCGCACGCGCGCGGGGCAGGATCCGGGGCATGACTGACACGACGGGACAGGACGAGGAGCGGCGGACGGGGCTCCGTGAGCGGCGGATGGCCGCCCATCGCGGCGCACGGCGGGTGCTCGCGCGCTTCGCCTTCCACAAGACGCTCCGGGAGCGCCTGGCGGAACTGGCCGCGGTGGAGGACCTCTACGACCTGGACGAGCTGTCCGACGTGTACGGCGACGGGGTCGTCGAGGCGCTGGAGACGAAGGTCGCCGGGCTGCTCGGCACCGAGGCCGCCGCGTTCTTCCCGACGGGCACGATGGCCCAGCAGGTGGCCCTGCGCTGCTGGGCGGGCCGCACCGGCGACCCGACCGTCGCCCTGCACGCGCTCAGCCATCCCGAGGTGCACGAGCGGAACGCGTTCAGCGAGGTCGGCGGTCTGCGCCCGGTGCGTGTGACGGACGAGCCGCGGCTGCCCACCGCCGCCGAGGTGCGCGACTTCGAGGAGCCCTTCGGGGCGCTGATGCTGGAACTCCCCCTCAGGGAGGCCGGTTTCGTGCTGCCCTCCTGGGAGGAGCTCACGGAGGTGGTTCAGGCCGCGCGGGAGCGGGACGCCGTGGTGCACTTCGACGGGGCGCGGCTGTGGGAGTCCACCGTCCAGCTAGGCCGGTCCCTGGAGGAGATCGCGGGCCTGGCGGACAGCGTCTACGTGTCGTTCTACAAGGCCCTGGAGGGGGTCGGAGGTGCGGCGCTCGCCGGCCCGAAGGAGCTGGTGGAGGAGGCGAAGGCCTGGCGGCACCGGTACGGCGGCCTGGTCTTCCAGCAGTTCCCCACCGCTCTGTCGGCGCTGGCCGGGCTGGAGCGGGAGCTGCCCCGGCTGCCGGAGTACGTCGCCCACGCGCGCGTGGTGGCCGCCGCCCTGCGCGAGGGGTTCGCGGCGGCCGGGGTGCCGTGGGCCCGCGTGTACCCGGAGGTGCCGCACACCCACGACTTCCAGGTCTGGCTGCCGTACGAGGCGGATGTCGTCGGAGAGGCGGCGGTGCGGACGGCCGAGGAGACGGGTGTCTTCCTGTTCGCCGACGCCTGGGCCCGGGGCGGTCCGGGCCTGGCCCGCACGGAGGTGAGCGTGCGGGCCCCCGGGCTGGAGTGGACCGCCGAGGACGTGAAGGCGGCGGTCGCGGAGTTCGTCGCCCGGTTGCCCGGGGAGGGCGGCAGGTAGCGGCGGCAGGCGGTCGGAAACCGGCAGCAGGCCGCCGGCCGCCCACGGTGACGGTCGGCCGGCGGCCGGAGCGGTCAGCCGGTGAAGCGGCGTCGAGGGTGCAGCCAGCGGCTCAGAGCGTGCCGGATCCGCTGTCGGCCGCTCGCCGGGCGCCCGGCCAGGACCGCACGGAATCGGCGTTCGTCGCGCCACTCGCGGACGACCCGCCGGTCGTGTGTGCCGGGCGCGGGCGGTGCGGGCTCGCCGAGCTGCTGGGCGCGGTAGAGGTCGAGGAGGTGCTGCTGCGTGATGCTCATCGTGGATCGCCTCGGCGGGTCGGGGTGATGGAGGTCCGTAGGCTCCGCGGCTGCCCCGGCGCTCCCACCCTGCGCCCGCGCCGGATGCGAAGTCGCGTCGATTGACGAGGCCCGTCAATCGACGGGGGCGTTGTCAGTGGCTGCGTGCACCATGAGGGCATGAGCGTGCACATCGACATCGCGGGGCTGCGGCCGGAGGAGATCGCCGTCGTGCCCTCGCCCCTGGCCGAGCTCGGCATGGCGCTGCACGCACTGTCCGAGCCCGGGCACCACCCGGGCCTCCAGGGCTGGGTGACGGGCGTGACCGCCCGGCTCGACCCCCACCTGGCCGACCGGATGTGCGAGGCCGACTTCCTGTGGCGGTCGACGTTCTCGGACCTGTTCATGCCCTTCGCCGGTGTCCCGGGCCGGAGCACGCTCCCGGGCGGCACGCTCGCCGAGGAGCTGGACCTGCTCGACAAGCTGTCGGACGAGCAGTTCGTCGACGCGGCACTGGAGTTCACCTGTGCCGGCGGGTACGGCTCATGCGGGCCCACCGCGCTGTCCGACCCCGAGGTGCGCCGCAGGGCGCTGGACCTGGCCGCCGCGCGTGGGCCCCAGCAACTGCGTTTCAGCCGACGGCTGCTGGGCGACCCGCCCTCGATCCGGGCCTGGCTGCGGCAGTTCCTCCAGGACTGCGACGAGGCGTTCTTCGCGGAGGCCTGGTCCCGGCTGCGCCACCAGCTCGCGGCGGACGCGCGGCTCAAGACGGACCTCTTCCGGCGCAAGGGCATGGCCGAGGCGCTGGCCGCGGTGTCCCCGGCGATCACGCTCGACGAGGCGGCGGGCCGGATCACGGTCGACAAGCTGGGCGGCGACGACGGTACGTCCACCGGCGACGGCGGCCTCCTGCTCGTCCCGACGAGCCTGGGCTGGCCGCATCTGATGGTCCTGCACCGGTACGGCTGGCAGCCGGTGCTGCACTACCCGGTCGGCTCCCCCGAGCTCGCCGCCCCGCCCAATCTCGAACAGCTGGCCCTGCGCATGACCGCGCTGTCCCACCCCGTGCGGATGCGCATGTGCCGCAATCTGGCCCGCAGCGCGTACACCACGGGCGAGCTGGCGCAGGTGCACGGCATGACGGCCCCGGAGATATCCCGGCACCTTGCGGTGCTGAAGAAGGCGGGCCTGCTCACCACCCGCCGCCGCGGGCGCTACGTCCTGCACCAGCTGGATGTGACGGTGGTGGCCCGGCTCGGCAGCGAATTCCTGGAGGGGATCCTCAGATAGCCGACGAGAGTCGAGCAGTCAGCCGACGGGAGCCGAGCGGTCGCCGCCCGGCTCAGCCGTGCCCGCCGGCCCGTACCAGCCCGGTCTCGTAGGCCAGCACCACGACCTGCACGCGGTCCCTGAGGCCCAGCTTGGTCAGGATGCGGCCTACGTGCGTCTTCACGGTCGCCTCGGACAGCACGAGCCGGGCCGCGATCTCCCCGTTGGACAGGCCCTGCGCGACCAGCACCATGACCTCGCGCTCGCGGTCGGTGAGCCGCTCCAGCTGCTGGTGCTGGGGCTGCTTGACGGTGCCCGGCAGCATCGGTGCGAAGCGGTCCAGGAGCCGTCGGGTGGTGGAGGGCGCCACGACCGCGTCACCGCTGTGCACGGCGCGGATCGCGGCGAGCAGCTCACCGGGCGGCACGTCCTTGAGCATGAAGCCGGAGGCGCCCGCCTTCAGCCCGGAGAAGGCGTACTCGTCGAGGTCGAACGTGGTCAGGATGAGCACCTTCGGCGGGTCGGTGTCGGCGCAGATCCGGCGGGTCGTCTCCACACCGTCGAGCTTCGGCATACGGACGTCCATCAGCACCACGTCGACCTCGGTCGAGCGCAGCACCTGGAGGGCCTCGACCCCGTCGCCCGCCTCCGCCACGACCTCCATGTCCGGCTGGGCGGCGAGCACCATCCGGAACCCGGTGCGCAGCAGCACCTGGTCGTCGACGAGCATCACGCGGATCGTCATCAGGGCCTCTTCCAAGTCTCTTTACGGTTGGAGCGTTGCCAGTGGGAGCGTTACAGGTGTCAGCGGAGGACGTGTGCCGACGTCAGCCGGCGGGTTTGAGCGGCAGCAGGGCACTGATGCGGAATCCTCCGCCGGGGCGCGGCCCGGCGTCCAGGGTGCCGCCGACCATGCCGATCCGCTCGCGCATGCCGATGAGGCCGTGGCCCTGGCCGTCGAACCCGCCCTCCTCGTACAGCTCGTGCGGGGCGCCCTTGCCGTCGTCCTCGACGAGCAGGCCGAGGCCGTCGTCGAAGTACACCAGGCGCACGCTCGCGCCCGCGTTGGGCCCGCCGTGCTTGCGGGTGTTGGTGAGCGCCTCCTGCACGATGCGGTACGCCGTGAGCTCGACGCCGCTGGGCAGCGGCCGGGGCGTGCCCTCGACCTTGAAGTCGACGGGCAGCCCGGAAGCGCGGCACTGCTCGACGAGGTCCTCGATCTGCTGGACGTCGGGCTGCGGCACGTACTCGCCGGCCTCCTGATGCTCCCCCGTGCGCAGCACACCGAGCAGGCGGCGCATCTCGGCGAGGGCCTGGCGGCCGGTGGAGGAGATGGTCTCCAGGGCCTTCTTCGCCTGGTCGGGAGCCGCGTCGAGGACGTAGGCGGCGCCGTCGGCCTGGACCACCATCACCGAGACGTTGTGCGCGACGACGTCGTGCAACTCGCGTGCGATCCGGGCGCGTTCGGCGGCGACGGCGACCTTGGACTGCGCCTCGCGCTCCCTTTCCAGGCGGGCGGCCCGCTCCTCCAGCTGTGCGAAGTAGGCGCGGCGGGTGCGGATGGAGTCGCCGAGCACCCAGGCGAGGGCGAAGGGCACGGCCATGAAGACCGTCAGGGCGATGTTGCCCGCGAGGTTCGTATGGTCGCTGGGCCAGCGCAGCTGGGAGACGGGGGCCGCGCACAGGCCCGCGCCCAGCGCGAAGCGGGAGGCCCAGCGCGCGCCCTCCGCGGCGACGGTGTAGACGATCACCAGCAGGGCGAAGTCGGCCGGGCCCCGCTCCACATCGGTGATCAGCTGGGCCACGCCGACCGCGGTCGCGAGCAGCAGCATCTTCTCCGGCAGGCGGCGGCGCAGCGCGACCACCAGGCACAGCAGCAGCGTGAGCGGAACGGCGACGGCCGGTGAGCCGTATCCGCCCGCCGCTCCGCCGACCATGGAAATCCCGAGGAGGACCACGGCCCAGGAGCCGTCGACCCACATCGGGTGCCTGCGGAGGAAGTCATAGAGGCGCTGCACGTAACCCAGCGTAGGGAAGGGCGATAGGTGCAGGGGTCAACCGGAGGACCGATCCGCACCGGGGGCACGTACTCCGCAAGGTGGAGTTGCGTTCGTTGTGTGCGCTTACTCTGACCCGGTGACACCAGGTACGAGGCCCGAGTTGCACGAGTGGCGTGGGTGGCGAGGGGCGGCGGAGGAGGCGCTTTACGGGCCGGGCGGCTTCTACCGGCGGGAGGAAGGGCCCGGCGGGCACTTTCGTACGTCCGTGCATGCGTCGTCGCTGTTCGCGGGGGCCGTGGCGCGGCTGCTGTGCCGGGTCGACGAGGCGCTGGGGCGGCCCGCGGTGCTGGACTTCGTCGACATGGCGGCCGGGCGGGGCGAGCTGGCCGGCGGGGTGCTCGCCGCGCTCCCGGACGAGGTGGCGGCCCGCACGCGTGTGTACGCCGTGGAGATCGCCGGGCGGCCCGCGGGGCTCGATCACCGGATCGAGTGGCTGGCCACGCCCCCGGAAGGGACGACGGGGCTGCTGTTCGCCAACGAGTGGCTGGACAACGTGCCGGTGGAGGTCGCGGAGGTGGACTCCGCGGGCACGGCCCGGCTGGTGCTGGTCCGGGAGGACGGGAGCGAGCGGCTCGGGGAGCCGGTCGACGGGGATCAGGCGCGGTGGCTGGAGCGGTGGTGGCCGCTGGGCGGCGAGCCGGGGCTGCGGGCCGAGATCGGCCTGACCAGGGACGAGGCCTGGGCCTCGGCGGTCGCCACGCTGGACCGGGGGCTCGCCGTCGCCGTGGACTACGCGCACACCGCGGCCGCGCGGCCGCCCTTCGGGACGCTCACCGGGTTCCGGGAGGGCCGCGAGACCACGGCCGTTCCGGACGGCTCCTGCGACATCACCGCGCATGTGGCCCTGGACGCGTGCGTGCTGCCCGGCGGGCGGCTCCTCCCCCAGCGTGAGGCGCTGGGCACCCTGGGCGTGACCGGCGCACGGCCCCCGCTCGCGCTCGCGTCCACGGACCCCACCGCCTACGTACGCGCCCTCGCGAGCGCCGGGGAGGCCGCCGAGCTCACGGCCGCGGGCGGGCTGGGCGACTTCGGGTGGCTGGTCCAGCCGGTCGGGATCCCGGACCCGCTCCGGGACTGAGCCCCTACTTGTCGATGTCCCCGACCACGAAGAACATCGACCCCAGGATCGCCACCATGTCCGCGACCAGCGTCCCCGGCAGCAGCTCCGTCAGCGCCTGGATGTTGTTGTACGAGGCCGAGCGCAGCTTCAGCCGGTACGGGGTCTTCTCGCCCTTGCTGACCAGGTAGTAGCCGTTGATGCCGAGGGGGTTCTCGGTCCAGGCGTACGTGTGGCCCTCGGGCGCCTTCAGCACCTTGGGGAGCCGCTGGTTGACCGGCCCGGGCGGCAGCTCGGCGAGCCGGTCGAGGCAGGCGTCGGCCAGGTCGAGCGCGTTGTGCGTCTGCTCCAGGAGGCACTCGAAGCGGGCCAGGCAGTCGCCCTCCTGCCGGGTCACCACCTTCAGGACGTCGCCCAGCTCGCCGTAGGCCAGGTACGGCTCGTCCCGGCGCAGGTCGAAGTCGACGCCCGAGCCGCGCCCGATGGGCCCGCTGACCCCGTAGGCGTGCACGGCCTCGGGCGTGAGCCTGCCGACGCCCCGGGTGCGGCCCCGGAAGATCTCGTTGCCGAGCACCAGGTCGTCGAAGCGGTCCATGCGGGATCGCACGTCCGCGACGGCGGCACGCGCGCGCGTGGTCCATCCGGCCGGCAGGTCCTCCTTGAGGCCGCCGACGCGGTTGAACATGTAGTGCATCCGCCCGCCGGAGACCTCCTCCATGACGTGCTGGAGTTCCTCGCGCTCCCGGAAGGCGTAGAAGATCGGGGTGATCCCGCCGAGCTCCAGCGGGTACGAGCCGAGGAACATCAGGTGGTTGAGCACCCGGTTCAGCTCGGCGAGCAGCGTGCGCAGCCACACCGCGCGCTCGGGGACCTCCATGCCGAGCATCCGCTCCACGGCGAGGACCACGCCCAGCTCGTTGGAGAACGCCGACAGCCAGTCGTGGCGGTTGGCCAGCATGATGATCTGGCGGTAGTCGCGCGCCTCGAACAGCTTCTCCGCGCCGCGGTGCATATAGCCGATCACCGGCTCCGCGTGCGTGATCCGCTCGCCGTCGAGGACCAGCTTCAGCCGCAGCACGCCGTGCGTGGAGGGATGCTGGGGTCCGATGTTGAGCACCATGTCGGTGCTCTCCGCGGCGCCGCCGATTCCGACCATGGTCTCCGTCGTAGGAGTCATGGACACAGTCTCTCCTACGTACGCTGGGCTCATGGATACGGGGAGTGCGCGGGAGGCGGAGCCGACGGCGGCCGTCGAGGGCACGGCGGGGGCGGCGGTCGAGGGCGGGCCGGTGTGGATCGCGCTGCCGCCCGGGCTGCTGAAGATGCGACGGTTGCTGCTGGTGGTGTGGCTGGGGCTGATCGCCCTGGCCGCCGGGCTGCTGCCGGGCCTGCTGGCCGGGCCCGCCTGGGCCGTCTTCGCCGTGCTGCCCCTGGGGCTGATGGCCTGGGGCTGGGTGATGATCGACCGCAACTGGCGTTCCTGGCGGTACGCCGAGCGCGCCGACGACCTGCTGATCAGCCGGGGCGTGCTGTGGCGCGAGGAGACGGTCGTGCCGTACGGGCGGATGCAGCTGGTCGAGGTCACCTCCGGCCCCGTCGAGCGGCATTTCGGGCTGGCCAGCGTGCAGTTGCACACCGCCGCCGCGGCCACCGACGCGACGATCCCCGGCCTGGACCCGGCCGAGGCGGAACGGCTGCGCGACCGGCTCACCGAGCTGGGCGAGGCCCGATCGGCGGGGCTGTGACGGCGCCGGAGGCCACGGAGGCGGCGGAGGCCTCCGCAGGGGTGGCCGAGCGGCGGCTGCACCCCGTCACACCGCTGCGGCGGGCCTGGGCACCGGTCGCCGTGCTCATCGGCTGGGCCCTGCACGACCCCGACGGGGCGCAGCGCCATCTGACCCGGCTGACGACGACCACGCTGCTGATCGGCCTCGCCGTGATCGTCCCGGCCGCCGCCCTCTACGGCTTCTGCTCCTGGTGGTTCACGCACTTCGCGGTGACCGACACCGAACTGCGCATCCGCACCGGCCTGGTGTTCCGGCGCACCGCGCACATCCGCCTGGAGCGGATCCAGGCCATCGACGTCACCCAGCCGCTGCTCGCCCGGGTCGCGGGCGTCGCCAAGCTGAAACTCGACGTCATAGGGACCGACAAGAAGGACGAACTGGCCTTCCTGGGCGCGGACGAGGCGCGAACGCTGCGGGCCGAACTGCTCGCCCGGGCGGCCGGATTCGCGCCCGAGACCGCGCACGAGGTCGGTGAGGCGCCGTCCCGGCAGCTGCTGCGGGTGCCGCCCGGTGTCCTCGCCCTGTCGCTGGTGCTGACGGGCGCGACCTGGGGGTCGCTGGCGGCGGCGCTCGTCGTTCCGCCGGTGCTGTGGCTGCTCACCCACAGCCTGTGGACGGTCCTCGCGGTCGCCCTGCCGCTGCTGGGCGCGGCGGGCGCGAGCAGTGTGGGGCGGTTCGTCGGCGAGTACGACTGGACGGTGGGCGAGTCGCCCGACGGGCTGCGCATCGACCACGGCCTGCTGGACCGGGCCCACGAGACGGTGCCGCCGGGGCGGGTGCAGACCGTGCGGATCGTGGAGCCGCTGCTGTGGCGGCGGCGCGGCTGGGTGCGTGTGGAGCTCGATGTGGCGGGCTCGTCCAACTCCGTGCTGGTGCCGGTCGCCCCGCGCGAACTCGCGGAGACCGTCGTAGCGCTGGCGCTGCCCGGGGTGACCGTGCCGGAGCGCGCGGCCCTGTCGCCGTCGCCGCGCCGCGCCCGCTGGTGCGTGCCGGTGTGGTGGCGGGGGTACGGACTCGCCGTCACCGACACGGTGTTCGCGGCGCGCTCCGGGCTGCTGGCGCGGAGTCTGGCGCTGGTGCCGCACGCCAAGGTGCAGAGCGTACGGATGACGCAGGGGCCCTGGGAGCGGGCCCGGGGCGTGGCCGACGTGTGTGTGGACACGGGCGCGAACAAGGTGGTGCGGGCGCGGCTGCGGGACGCGGACGAGGCACGCGAGTTGCTGGCGCGGCAGGCGGAGCGGTCCCGGACCGGGCGCAGGGACGCGCGGCCGGACCGCTGGATGGCGTGACCGGCCGCCCGGTCCGCCCGGTCAGGAAACCGCGCTGCGCAGGCCCTGCACGTCGATCTGTTCCGTCTCGTCGTGCGCGGTCAGGTCGATGACCTGGCCGATCCCGCGCGCCTCGTCGTCCGCGGGCTTGTACCGGGCCTCAGCCTCGGCCTTGTGCAGGGCGAGGGCCTCCTGGCCGACGACATCCGCCAGGTCCTCGTTCTGCACGGCCTCCAGGGCGGCGCGGGACGTCTCCTGCTTCGTACCGAAGAAGTCGAAGCCGCCCTCGGTCCGGGGGCGCCGCGCCGGCGTCTGCGGGGCGACCGCCACGGCCGTCGGCACCGTGTAGTGGCCTGAAGAGGCGGGCTGCGGGAGCCGCTCGGTCTCGGCCCTGGCGGAGGTGTCGTCCTGGGCGGACGTTCCGACGGCCGGGCGCTCGTGGGCGTCGACCGCCTCGGAGCGCTCCTGCGGCTCGTCCTCGTGGGACGGCTCCCGCCGGTCCGGCTGTTCGTCCTTCTGCTCCTGCGCGGGCTCGTCCTCGTCGTCGTCAGGGACGCCGTCGCCGTCGCCGTCCGGGCCGCCGTCCGGGTCCGGGGCCGTGTCGCCGTCGAACCGGGCGAGCGCTGCCGCCGCCCGCAGGAACAGCCGGGAGCCCTCCGGCGAGAAGACGGCGGGAACCGCCGGCTCCTCCTCGACGGTGAGGGCCTCGGCCTGAGCGGCAGGTGCCTCGTCCGCCTCCGCCGAGCCCTCCGCCGCGGCGTCCGCCGTCTTCGCCGACCCCGCGGTCAGCGCCCGCACCGGAACCGTCGCCTCGATCTCGAGCACCCGGCGTTCCTCCAGGACGCTCGCGCGCTCGGTCTCGGACGTGGCGTACCGGCGCAGCAGCGCGGCGTGTTCGTTGCGCAGCCCGGCCAGTTCCGTGCGCTTGGCGCGCAGTCGCTGCTCGAGCTTCACGCGCAGTTCGCGGGACTCCTCGAGGTCGCCCTCCAGTTCGGCGACGCGCTCCTCGAAGCGCCACTCGTCGCTCGCGCGCCCGCGCGTGAGGTCGGCGACGCGCTTGCCCGCCTGGGCGTCCCAGCGGCGCAGCACGACCGCCCCGACGACCGCCGTGACCGCGGCGGCCGCGGCCAGACCGCGGAGCGCCATCGGCTCCGTGAACACCCAGGGCCCCAGGGCGCAGACGAGGGAGACGCCTGCGATCGCCGACGGGGGGAGCAGCCTGTGCAGGGGCGGGGAATGGCGGTGACGTCCACGTGGCATGGCCAGAAACTTACCGCGCGTAGGCGAATCATGGTGAGCCACCCCGCAAAACAAAGCCATACCGAAGTGTTCACACCGCATCAGAACTCGGCAAGAAGCGGAATCGACCCTTCAATCAATTCTCAAGATCATTCCCAACGGTCCCCGAACGGCCCTCCAGCCGCCCGCTGATCCACTCCAGCGTCGCCGGAATCTCGCGCCGCCAGGTGTTGAAGTTGTGCCCGCCGCTTTCGAGGACGATCGACGAGATCCGCGTCCGCCCGGTGTTCTTCACCCGCTCGATGAACCGCAGCGTGTCCTCGTAGTTGGACTCGCCCGTCTTGCTGCTGGTGACCAGCAGCGAAGTATCCGGAGCAGGCTCGTGCTTCAGGTACCACCACAGGTCGGCGCGATTCCGCAGCCCCTTGTCGCCCTGGAAGAGATCACCGGTCGTGGCGTCGATCGGCGCCTTGTAGTACGCGGACAGACCCGCCCCCGCGGCATACACATCGGGATGGTGCATGGCGATCTTCAACGCGCAGTAGCCGCCCGTGGAGTTGCCGATGATGCCCAGCCTGCCCGGCTTTCCGGCCACCCGGAACTGCGAACGCAACGCGTCGGGCAGATCCCTGGCGAAGAACGACTCGGTCTGCGGTCCGCCCGGGATGTCCACGCACTCCGTGTCCCGGGGCGGCGCCACCGTCGGCCGCAGCATCACGAGGATCGTCGGCCGCATCCGGCCCGCCCGGGCCAGTTCCAGGGCCGTACGCGGATAGTGGAGCTTCTCCACCAGCGCCGACGCCGTACCCGGATAACCGGTCAGCACCACGGCCGCGGGGAACGAACGCGTGCGGTACCGCGGCTGGAAGTACTCCGGCGGCAGATAGACGTACGCCGGGGTGGCGATGCGGGTCGTCCGGCCCACGATCCCGACCTCCTGGATCCGGCCGCCGACCTGGGGCTGCGCACCGCCCGCCCCCGGCACCCGCCGCGTGGCGACCACCTCCAGCGGGCCCTCGCCCCGCGCGTGGTCGACCACTACGCCCTGGTCCTTCTCCTGCCCGAACAGGTCCGCCCAGCTCGCGTAGAACCCGAAGGCCTGATTGGCGGCCAGACCCACCGCGGCGAACAGCGACAGCTGGGTGGCCAGCAGCAGGCCTACCCGCCCGCCCACCATCCGCCAGCCGCGCCGGGCCAGCCGTGGCCACAGCCAGACCGTGCCGGCGAACAGCAGCACGGCCGACAGCACCGCCAGCAGCAGCACCTTGTTGCTCGTGAGACCCATGGGTTGGTTACCTGTCCGCGCTCTCCGTCCGGCCACCCCCGCGACCACACCTTCGCGAGGGCTTGTCCCGGACTTTCCTTGGCCTTTGAAACGGCTTTGACGTGGGGAGTGAACCTCTCCCCCCGAGACACCGTCCTAGAGGGCGCAATGTCGCCGGATGCCCGAATCGGCACCGGATCCAAGGTCTCTCGCAGAACTACGGGATGCGATGTCTGTCAGGACAGATGAGGAAATGTCGGTCGAGGTTCCGAGTCGCAGAAGCGACGCGGCGCCCACGGCCCGGGGGAACCGGGTGCGCCAACTGCTGCGCGGACCGCGCCCCGAGGCCGTCCCCGTCCTGGTCGGCAGAGCCTGCGCCCTCGTGGGTATCCTGGACATCGCAGCGGGCGTGTTCCCGCGCTTCCGCCACAGCCGCATGCACGCCATCGCCGAGGTACTGCCCGGCGCCCTCGGCCCGTTCGCGGCCGCCCTGTCCCTCAGCACCGGCGTGCTGTTGCTGCTGCTCGCCCACGGCCTCAAGCGCGGCAAGCGCCGGGCCTGGCGGGCGGCCGTCGCCCTGCTGCCCGCCGGCGCCGTCGCGCAGTTCACCTACCGGCACTCGATCGTCGGCGTACTCATCTCCCTGGCACTGCTGGCACCCCTGCTGCGCCACCGCGACCAGTTCGACGCCCTGCCCGACCCGCGCAGCCGCTGGCGGGCACTCGCCAACTTCGTGCTCATGAGCGCCGGTTCGCTGATGCTCGGCCTGCTCATCGTCAGCGTCCACTCCGAGCGCATCATCGGCGACCCGAGCCTCGCCGACCGCATAACCCACGTCATCTACGGCCTCTTCGGCTTCGAGGGCCCCGTCGACTACCAGGGCACCACCTCCTGGACCGTGGCCTTCTCGCTCGGCGCCCTCGGCCTGCTCACCGCCGTCACCACCATCTACCTGGCCTTCCGCCCCGAACACCCCGCCGCCCGGCTCACCGAGGAGGACGAGACCCGGCTGCGCGCCCTGCTGGAACGGCACGGCGACCGCGACTCCCTCGGCCACTTCGCGCTCCGCCGCGACAAGGCCGTCGTCTTCTCCCCCAGCGGCAAGGCGGCCGTCACCTACCGCGTGGTCTCCGGCGTGATGCTCGCCAGCGGCGACCCCATCGGCGACGTCGAGGCCTGGCCCGGCGCCATCGAACAGTTCATGGACGAGGCCAAGGCCCACTCCTGGACCCCCGCCGTCATGGGCTGCTCCGAGACCGGCGGCCAGGTGTGGACCCGCGAGACCGGGCTCGACGCCCTCGAACTGGGCGACGAGGCGGTGGTGGACGTCAAGGATTTCTCACTCGCCGGCCGCGCGATGCGCAACGTGCGCCAGATGGTCAAGCGCATCGAGCGCGCCGGTTACGAAACCCGGGTACGACGTGTCCGTGACCTCGGCGAGGCCGAGCTGGAACGCATCCGCCGCGCCGCCGACGACTGGCGCGGCACCGACACCGAACGCGGCTTCTCCATGGCGCTCGGCCGCATCGGCGACCCCGCCGACGGCGACTGCCTCATCGCCACCGCCCACAAACAGGACGACCACCCCGGCCCCTACGGCGACCTCAAGGCGATCCTGCACTTCGTGCCCTGGGGCACCGACGGCGCCTCCCTGGACCTCATGCGCCGCGACCGCTCCGCCGACCCCGGCATGAACGAACTGCTCATCGTCGCCGCCCTCCAGGCCGCCCCCAAGCTCGGCATCGCACGCGTCTCCCTCAACTTCGCCATGTTCCGCGCGGCACTGGCACGCGGCGAGAAGATCGGCGCCGGCCCGGTGCTGCGCGCCTGGCGCGGACTGCTCGTCTTCCTCTCGCGCTGGTTCCAGATCGAGTCCCTGTACAAGTTCAACGCCAAGTTCCGGCCACGCTGGGAACCCCGCTTCGTCGTCTACCGCGCCTCCGCCGACCTGCCCCGCATCGGATTCGCCGCCATGCAGGCCGAGGGCTTCGTCAACCTCGCCCTCCCGCTGCCCCGCTTCCTGCGCCGCCGCGGCCCGGCCGGCCGCCGCCCCTGCGCCCACGGCACCGCCACGGAACGCAACGTCCGGGCGGCATGACCGAGCCACCCCACGGGGCCGTCACTTGGGCCGCAGCCCCTGACGGCCCCCGCCTGGGCCTACGCTGAACATATGAGCAACCAGAGCGGACGCGGGCGCGTGGCGGGCCTACCGGAATGGGACCGCTGCGCGGTCATGGGAGTCGTGAACGTCACCCCCGACTCCTTCTCCGACGGCGGCCGCTTCTTCGACACCACGACCGCCGTCAAACACGGGCTCGACCTCGTCACCGAAGGCGCGGACCTGGTCGACGTCGGCGGCGAGTCGACCCGCCCCGGCGCCGCCCGGGTGGACGAGGCCGAAGAACTCCGGCGCGTCATCCCCGTCGTCCGCGGCCTGGCCTCCGAAGGCGTCACCGTCTCCGTCGACACCATGCGCGCCTCCGTCGCCGAACGGGCCCTCGCGGCGGGCGCCGCCCTCGTCAACGACGTCAGCGGCGGCCTCGCCGACCCTCGCATGATCCCGGCCGTCGCCGACGCCGGCGCCCCCTTCGTCGTCATGCACTGGCGCGGCTTCCTCCAGGGCGGCAACGTCAAGGGCGAGTACGCCGACGTCGTCGGCGAGGTCGTCGACGAGCTGCGCACCCGCGTGGACGCCGTACTGGCCGGCGGCATCGCCCCCGACCGCGTCGTCGTCGACCCCGGGCTCGGCTTCTCCAAGGACGCCGAGCACGACCTCGCGCTCCTCGCGAGCCTCGACCGCGTCCTGCGGCTCGGCCACCCGCTGCTCGTCGCCGCCTCCCGCAAGCGCTTCCTCGGCCGGGTCCTGGCCGGCCCCGACGGCCCGCCCCCGCCCGCACGCGAGCGCGACGCCGCCACCGCCGCCGTCTCCGCCCTCGCCGCGCACGCCGGCGCCTGGGCCGTACGCGTGCACGAGGTACGCGCCACGGCCGACGCGGTACGCGTCGCCCACGCCATCGAAGGGGCGCGTACGACGGGCACCGGCGCAGAGGGAGCCCGGTGAGCGCCCCGCACACCGACGTCGAACAGGTCGAGGCCGCCAACACCGCCTTCTACGAGGCACTGGAACAGGGCGACTTCGAGGAACTGGCGTCGCTCTGGCTGACCCCCTCCGACCTGGGCGTCGACGAGTCCTACCACGACCCGGCCGACACCGGCGTGGTCTCCTGCGTGCACCCCGGCTGGCCCGTGCTCACCGGCCGCGGCGAGGTCCTCCGGTCGTACGCGCTGATCATGGCGAACACCGACTACATCCAGTTCTTCCTCACCGATGTGCATGTCTCGGTCACCGGCGACACCGCCCTGGTGAACTGCACGGAGAACATCCTCAGCGGCGGCCCCGCCCCCGAGGGCGACGAGGAGCTCGGCCCGCTCGTCGGACAGCTTGTGGTCGCCACCAACGTGTTCCGGCGCACGCCCCAGGGGTGGAAGCTCTGGTCGCACCACGCTTCCCCCGTTCTGGCCGAAACCGACGAGGACGAGGGCGAGGAGACCCCCTCCTGAGTGGGTAGGCGCCTCACAAGGGCCGGACGCGGGACGACGACGTGGTTGGAATCACGGACCCCCGGGTATGGGCGGCTACCAGCCCATGAGCCACCGGGTTCGCCAGGGGAAACGCTGGATGAACCCTGCCCGGCCCGGCCCGGGCGCCCACCCCCGTGGCCCGGCCCCGTCCGGGCTCGCAGGTAGATTCGACTGAGGCCGGTGTGCCGCCCGCACACGGCACGGACCGGCCGTGACCGACGATTGCAGGAGTGATTCGCGTGGATCGTGTCGCGCTGCGCGGCCTGAAGGCCCGTGGGCATCACGGTGTGTTCCCCGAGGAACGTGAGGAGGGCCAGACCTTCGTCGTGGACCTCGTCCTCGGCCTGGACACCCGGCCGGCCGCGGCCGACGACGACCTGGCGAAGACCGTTCACTACGGCATCGTGGCCGAGGAGGTCGTGGCCGTCGTCGAGGGCGAGCCCGTCAACCTCATCGAGACGCTCGCCGAGCGGATAGCCCAGGTATGTCTGAAGCACGAGGGGGTCAAGGAGATCGAAGTGTGCGTCCACAAGCCGGACGCCCCGATCACCGTCCCCTTCGACGACGTGACCGTCACCATCACCCGGAGCCGAGTATGACTGCACCCTTCATCAAGGGTCCCAGCGACCCGACCGTACAGCCGGTACCCGCCTCCGTCGTCGACAAGGTCGACGCCGCCGACACCACGCTCAGCAATCCCAAATGGGCTGTTATCGCCCTCGGCTCCAACCTCGGCAACCGACTGGAGACCCTCCAGGGAGCCGTCGACGCCCTCGAGGACACCCCCGGCCTCCGTATCAAGGGCGTCTCCCCGGTCTACGAGACCGAGCCCTGGGGCGTGGCGCCCGGCAGCCAGCCCGCCTATTTCAACGCGGTCGTCGTCCTGAAGACCACCCTCCCGCCCTCCTCGCTCCTGGAGCGGGCGCACGCGGTCGAGGAGGCCTTCCACCGTGTCCGGGACGAGCACTGGGGCCCCCGCACCCTCGACGTCGACATCGTGTCCTACGCCGATGTCGTCTCCGACGACCCGCAGCTCACCCTCCCCCACCCCCGCGCCCACGAGCGCGCCTTCGTCCTGGCCCCCTGGCACGACCTCGACCCCGAGGCGCAGCTGCCCGGACGCGGCCCGGTCGCCGGTCTGCTGGACTCCGTCACCCGCGACGGCGTGGCGCCCCGCAAGGACCTGGAACTCCGGCTGCCCGAGTAGCCGTTAAGGTCAAGACGGCCGCGGAACGGGGCCACCGCCGGGGGAACTGAAGGGACACCGTGAGAGAGCTGCGCATCAGGGTGCTGGTCGGCGTCTTCGTCGTGGCCGGGGTGCTGTCCTGGGCCGGGGCCCGCCTGTGGAACTCGGTCGGCACGCTCCCGAGCGTCCCGCTGGCCGCCCCCATCGTCCTGGCCCTGATCGCCGTCGTCCTCCTGGCCACGGCGCTCTCGCTCCGCTCCCGCCTGAAGGCCCAGCGCGAGCGGCAGCCCGACGCCAAGGGCGTCGACCCCATGATGGCGGCCCGAGCGGTCGTCTTCGGCCACGCCAGCGCCCTGGTCGCCGCCCTCGTCTCCGGCATGTACGGCGGCACCGGCGTCTTCCTGCTGGAGTCCCTCGACATCCCCGCCCGCCGCGACCAGGCCATCTACGCCGGCTTCTCCGTCGTCGCGGGCATCGGCGTCATAGCGGCGGCCATCTTCCTGGAACGCGTCTGCAAACTCCCGGAAGACGACGAACACGACGGCACGGGCGCGGCCCCTACGACGTGACCACACCCGGGCCTCACCAGGGCTGCCGGGCGAGATGCCCGTTGACCAGGAAGCCGGGTGGGGGTCGAGGCGGTAGCTGTAGAGGGTGAAGGGCTTGGCTCCCTTGGCCTCGCGCAGCCGGGTGTCCCGCACCTCGACCCAACTGGCCTCGACGGGCTCCAAGGGGTGCCGTTCGGCCATTCGGTCTGGGGGTGAACCTCGCACCGATGATCTTGGCCAGCTCATCAAGGAAGGGGCGAGCATGCTGCCCGCCGCCTCGGCAGCGGTCATCCACCCCTCAGCGGTGTAGAGCTCCTGCTTCGCGGCGACGGTGAACGTCAGGCGATCGGTGACCACGTCGACCACTTCGCGCGCCTTGACCGCGGTCACGTCAACAACGGTCGTCTGTACCGTCCGCGTACCGTCGAGGCTCCAGAGCTTGATCAGCGATCAACTCCACTGATCAACGACGGTATCGGGCACCACTGACAATCAGGTCAGCGCGCCATGATCAGGCTCATTGCCTCATTGCGGGTCGCGGAATCACGAAGCTGGCCGCGGACCGCCGAGGTAATGGTCTTCGCGCCCGGCTTTCGGACCCCACGCATCGACATGCACATGTGCTCACACTCGACAACGACGATCACGCCACGCGGCTCCAGGATCTGCATCAGGGAGTCGGCGATCTGCGTGGTCAGACGCTCCTGCACCTGCGGACGCCGCGCGTACACGTCGACGAGCCGCGCCAGCTTGGAGAGGCCCGTGATCTTGCCTTCAACGGACGGAATGTAGCCAACATGGGCAACTCCGACAAATGGTACAAGATGATGTTCACAGGAGCTCAGGACTTCGATGTCCTTCACCAGCACCATCTCGTCATGCCCAAGATCGAACGTCGTCGTCAGAACATCCTCTGGCTTCTGCCACAGCCCGCCGAATATCTCCCTGTACGCCCGCGCGACCCGCGCCGGTGTCTCCCGAAGCCCCTCGCGGTCGGGGTCCTCGCCGACCGCGATCAGCAGTTCCCGAACGGCGTTCTCGGCTCTCTTCTCGTCGAACTCGCCGAGCTGGCCCTCGCCGGCCAGCGTCACGGGGTCGGTCATCTGGGTGCCTCGTTCCTGTGTCCTTCACGGGGCCGCCTGCGGAAA
>NZ_JBSHKH010000129.1:0-23359 GCF_053643595.1 Streptomyces sp. NPDC055506
CCTCGGACTTTCCGAGGACCGGCCCTCCGCAGGGCGTTGTTCCAGCCCTAGAACCACAGGTTGCCGTGCGCCGGCTTGGCCTCGTTGACGGTGCCAGCGGCGTTCTTCACCGTGTGGACCAGCGACTCCTTGCCTTCGGCGGTCACGTCCAGCGGGACCTTGGTGCTCACGCCGCCGGTGAGGTCGGTGGAGGCCAGGTCGCGCGAGTTCTGGGCGGCCGGAGCGGGCTCGGGGGCGGCGGCGGGCTGAGCGACCGGAGCGGGCTGCGGGGCAGGCGGAGCGACCGGAGCGCTCTGAACGGCCGGGGCAGGCTGGGGAGCCGGAGCGGGCTGAGCGACCGGAGCCGGCTGCGGAGCGGGCTGCGGAGCGGCCTGGGCGACCGGAGCGCTCTGCGCCACGGGAGCGCTCTGCGCCGGAGCGGACTGGGCAACCGGGGCGGCCTGGGCAACGGGGGCGGCCGGGGCACTCTGGGCAACCGGAGCGCTCTGCACATCCGGGGCGCTCTGAGCGGCGGGGGCGCTCGGGGCGACCATCGCGTCATGGGCGAACGCCGGGGTGGCGGAACCGGCGGCGATCAAGGACCCGGCAAAGACGGCGGCAGCCTTCAGAGACTTCATCGTGTTCCTTTCTTCGGCAACGC
Organism: Streptomyces sp. NPDC055506; assembly: GCF_053643595.1. Taxonomy (NCBI): domain Bacteria; kingdom Bacillati; phylum Actinomycetota; class Actinomycetes; order Kitasatosporales; family Streptomycetaceae; genus Streptomyces; species Streptomyces sp. NPDC055506. The sequence continues at coordinate 641 of NZ_JBSHKH010000129.1, forward strand.
ACGTCGCCGGAGTGGTTTCTGTCGCCGTGCCTAACGAGCCCTGGCCTGGGCGGAAACCGGAACTGCCGAAGATTGCCAATACCTCATACGAGATCTATTAAAGGACCGGATCTCGGGCTGCGAAAGAACAGCAGTCGTGGCGCCGCTCTCCGAGGCCGGCACCACGACTGGGAGGGCTCAAGGGGCCGGTGGCACCACCGGCGTCAGCACCGAGGTCTGGGTCGAGAAGAAGTCGTAGGGCTCCGCTTCCGACGTCACCGTCATGTTGGACGTCATGCTCGACGTCGCCGACGGAACAGCTTCCTGGTCCTGCAGCACCGGTTCGCTCGAGGTCAGTTCGGCGAGGAGTTCGTCCGCTCCGCCCAGCAGGTCGTCGACCAGGGGAAGGAGGCCTCCGGCACCACCGGTGATCCCTTCCAGGAGGCCGTTGACAGCCCCCAGCACGAGATCCAGCAGGTCGGTCACAGGGTCGGCGGCACGCCGCTCGGGCACCATGGCGGGCAGGGCGGGCAGGGCGGGAGCCGGCAGGATGACCGGCGCCGGGGTCAGGGGCGCCACGGGGGCCGGGGTGTGCGCGTCCTCGGCGGCCGCCTCGGCCAGGGCGGCCTTCGCGGCGTCTCCCAGCCTGATGGCCTCGGCCGCGGTCAGCCGGCCGTTGTTGTCCCGGAGTACGGCGTTCAGCAGGTCGGCGACGGGGGTGAGCGTGCCCCAGTTGATTCTCTGAATCTGTACGAGGCGCACATCAGCGCCGGGAAGCCGGGCATCGGAGGCCACATGGCCGTGCCCGCGGGCCGAGTCGGCCGCCATGGCGACGGGGCCGGTGATCCCGACCAGAAGGGCGGCGCACAGTGCGCTGGACGCGATGCGCCGTGCGGGCAGAGCACGCATGGGGATTCCTTTCGACGGCGATGGATCTTGAGCCCACCGTGAAAGAAACAGGGACTTTCCGCAAGCATTCATAGGCTTTTAGGGAATACATAATTCCCCCTTTCGCCGCGTCCGGCCTGATCAGACGCTTTGTCAGGTCGCATGGCCGTCACCCCCTGATGGAGTAATGGCGGCGCCCCCCGCCGGGCAGAGGCGGCGCGCGGGCACCGGGGCGTCGGTCCGAACCAGCAAACATTTGCGATTTCACGATTCCGACACACTTGTCAGACTTCACCGAATTTCATCGACTATGTCCGATTGATGACTAGAGTTGCGAACCGCCCGACGCACTCCTCAGCGCGGACACATCGCACTCGTGGCGCTGCTGCCACGGCCACCTGTTCCGAAAGGGCAACGACCGGTCATGCGCCATTCCCTGGGCCCGCTGTTTCGCCGCGCGACCGTGGGCGCCCTCGCCCTTGCCGCCGTGTGGGCAGCCAGCAGCTCCCCGGCCGCAGCGCCGGCCGCGGCGCCCTCGCCGGAGGCCGAGAGCCTCGCCTTCGCCGAGCGGTACCGCGCGCTCCAGCACGGCGGCATCGTACGCGCTGCCAACGCCTCGATCACCTGCCGCGCGGCCCAGCGGCCCTCGTGCCCGGACGCGCAGGCGGGCGGTGTCGCCGCGAACGGCGACTTCGACATGTTCTACGTCGATGTCGACCGCGACCCCAACACCTACAACTCCTCCCGCTCGCAGGTCCGTCTGCCCAGCGGCTCCCGGGTGACGTACGCGCGCCTCTACTGGGGCGGCAACCTGCGGGTGGGCGAGCAGAAGCCGCCGGAGGACAACGGGCGCGTGCTGATCGCCGAACCCGGCGGGGAGTACAAGCAGTTGCTCGCCGACACGCTGGTCGGCCACCGCGTGCTGGACGGCATGGACGCCTTCCAGGCCTCGGCGGACGTGACGGGGCTGGTGCGGGAGGGCGGATCGGGCCTGTACACCGTGGCGCAGATCAACATCGCCATGGGCAGGTCGACGGCCGGGGCATGGGGCGGCTGGACGCTCGTGGTGGCCTACGAGAACCCGTCGGAACCGCTGCGGAACCTCGCGGTCTGGGACGGCTTCACCCCGCTCAGGTCCAATGCCCAGGAGATCCGCGTGACCGGCCTGGGCTTCGCCGCGGGCGCGTGGGGCCGTGCGGGCCTGGTGACGTACAACGGCGACCGCGGCACCGGCGGCGACTCTCTCACCGTGGCGACCGGCCAGTCCGCGGTCGCTCTCGGCAACGGCGCCAACCCCCGGGACGACGTCCTCAACTCCACCATCAGCGAGCCCGGGGCGGATGTGTCCCGGGTGCCCGCCCACGCCAACACCCTCGGCTACGACTCCGATGTCTTCGACCTCGGAGACGGTCTGCAGCAGGGCGGCGACCAGGCGACCTTCCGGATCCAGTCCCAGCAGGACGCGGCATGGGCCGGCGTGCTCTTCGTCGCCGTCGACGCACGGCGGTGAGTACGTCGCCGCCCGCCCCGAACGCCTTCGCGAGCGAGGAATCCGCGCACATGCAACTGTCATCCACCGCTCCCCACCCCAGAGTCCTGCATCTCACCCAACCGGTGGAAGGCGGCGTGGCGCGCGTCGTGACGGACCTGGTCGCGGCACAGCTGTCGGACGGCCTGGACGTCACCGTGGCCTGCCCCGAAAGCGTGCTCACCACGAGACTGCGGACGCTCGGCGCGCGCGTACGGCACTGGCACGCGACGCGGTCGCCGGGTACGTCGCTCGTGCGGGAGGTACGGCATCTGGCACGGGTGATCGACGAGGTCCGTCCCGATCTGGTGCACGCGCACAGCGCGAAGGCCGGACTCGTCGGACGGCTCGCGGTACGCGGGCGGATCCCGACGGTCTTCCAGCCGCACGCCTGGTCGTTCGAGGCGGTCGGCGGGCCCACCGCGGCCCTGGCGCTCATGTGGGAGCGCTGGGGCGCGCGTTGGGCCTCACGCACGGTGTGTGTGAGCGAGGCGGAGCGCGCGACCGGCATGGGCGCCAGGATCACCGGCCGGTGGACCGTCGTCCCCAACGGCATCGACCCCGAGCGCTTCCACCCGGCCACCGCCGGCCTCGTGCGCTCCGGCCTCGCACCGCTCACCGGCATCCACCCGGCGGCACCGCTCGTGGTGTGCGTGGGGCGGCTGTGCCGGCAGAAGGGGCAGGACGTCCTGCTACGGGCGTGGGACGACATCGTGCGCAGGGTGCCCGACGCCCGCCTCGTCCTGGTCGGCGACGGGCCGGACCACGACCGGCTGCGCGAGGACGCCCCGGAATCCGTGGTGTTCGCGGGAGCCGTCGCCGACGCCTCACCCTGGTACCAGGTCGCCGACCTCGTCGTCCTGCCGTCCCGCTGGGAGGGCATGGCCCTGGCACCGCTGGAGGCGATGGCCTGCGGGCGGCCCGTGGTGGTCACGGACGTCGACGGCGCCCGCGAGAGCCTGCCGCCCGCCTTCTCCGCCCGCTGCCTGGTCCCGCCGGAGAACCCGGCGGCACTGGCCGGGGCCGTCACCGAGCTGCTGATCGACCCGCTGCTGCGCGAGTCGCTCGGCGAGCAGGGCCGCCGGCACGTGCTGTCGACCCACGACGTGCGGCACACCGCCGAGGCCGTCTCGGACGTCTACCGCGATCTGCTCGGCCCATGGACCGCCGCCAACACCGGCGCTGAGCACGGTCAGCGGCTCGACCCCGGGCGTGGCGCCGAGCCGAACCGGACGACACAGCGCGTCGAGCCCACCGAGTACAGGGAGTCCATCCACTCGTGACCGCCGAACGTACCGTGCCCTCCCCCGGCGTACCGCCACGGGAGCACGGATCCTCACCAGTCTCGGTCATGCCGCCGCGCGGCACCGCCCCCGGCTTCCGGCTGTCCGGCCCGCGGCGCCCGGCCCGGCCGCCCTCGCCCGTGCCGCTGCTCGCCGCGGACGGCGTCGCCGCCCTGGCGGGCGCGCCCGCGCTCGCCGAAATCCCGCGCCAGCCACTGTTCGTCACCCTGCTGATCCTCCTCTCGCTGCTGCTGCGCCGGCGCGACGGGCGGCCGCCGGTACCAGGGCTGCTGGAGGAACTGCCCGCCGTGTGCGGCCGCGTCGCGGTGGCCTGGCTGGCGCTCGCGGCACTCCTCGCGGCGTACCGGCCGGAGCACGCGCTGTCCCTCCGTACCGTGCTCATGGGGCTCGCGCTGCAGGCGACGGCCGGCTGTGTGCTGCGCGGAGCCGTGCACGCGCGGCGGCGCGCCGCGCTGCTGCGCCACCCGCACACCGCACTCGTCCTCGGCCCGGTCGCGACCGCGCAGCGCGTGGCCGCCGCCGTCCTGCGTCAGCCGCGGTGCGGGGTGCGGCCGGTGGGGATCGTCGCCGAGCAGCCGGACGGCACCGAGACCCTGCCGGTGCTGACGACCGCCGAGGAGGTCGAGCGGGCGGTCATCCAGAACGGGGTGCGGGCGGTGCTGGCCGTACACCCCTCGGTACGCGCGGAACAGGGGCCGCTGCTGCGGGCACTGGCCGAGTCGGGCTGCGTGGTCTGGGAAGTGGACGCCGACTCCCCGTCGTACGCGACGCGGGAGCGGCTGGCCGGGTTCTCCTGCCGGCGTCTGGACATGTCCCCGGCCCGGCACGGCAGCGCCGGCAAGCGGGCCCTCGACATCCTGGTGTCGGGGGCGTTGTTGTTGCTGGCCGGCCCGCTGCTGCTGGCCTTCGCCGTGGCGCTGCGGCTCAGCGACGGGCCGGGCGTGGTGTTCCGGCAGGAGCGGATCGGCAAGGACGGGGAGCCGTTCACGCTGCTGAAGTTCCGTACTCACCGCCCGGTCGACGAGCACGAGTCGGCGACCCGGTGGAGCGTGGCCAACGAGAACGAGATGCGCTGGTTCTGCCGGATGCTGCGGCGCACCTCCCTCGACGAGCTGCTCCAGCTGTGGAACGTGCTCCGGGGCGACATGAGCCTGGTCGGGCCGCGGCCCGAACGCCCCTATTTCGTCGCGCAGTTCGGCCAGACGTACCCCGGCTACTCGGTCCGCCACCGCATGCGGACCGGCATCACCGGCCTCGCCCAGATCCACGGGCTGCGCGGCGACACCTCGATCGAGGACCGCTGCCGGTTCGACAACGCCTACATCGACGACTGGTCCCTGTGGCAGGACGTGTGCATCCTGCTGCGCACCGCGGCCACGGTGGTCCGTCCGACGGGGAGCTGAGAGGTGAGCCTCGCTCTGACACCGCTCCCGCGCCGCGTCGTCGCGCTGACGCCGGTCCTGCCCGTGGTGGCCGTACCCGCCCTGCTGGCCCTGCCCCGGTCGCCGGACGGCGCGGGGCCCGCCGATGTGCTCTCCGGGCTCGTGGTGGTCTACTGCGTGATCCGGCTCCTGCGCGAGCGGCGGCGCCCGCTGTCGCCCGCCGCGGCCGCGGTGCTGGGCCTGCCCGTCGTGGGGCTCGCGATCGCCGCCATGGGGGCGTTCTCGTCCGAGGCCGGGCTCACCGGCCTCGGACGCTATCTGCAGACCTTCGTCCTCGTCCCGGCGGCCGTGCTGCTCCTGCTCCGCGACCGGGCCGGCTTCCGGCTGGTGGCCTGGTCCTTCGTGGGTCTGGGTCTGTGTCAGGGGACCGTCGGCGTCCACCAGTTCATCACCCGGACCGGCGCCTCCTATCAGGGCGCGAACATCCGGGCGGTGGGCACCTTCGGGCCGCAGGACGTGATGGGCATGGCGACGGCGGTCTCGCTCGGCCTGGTGTGCGCGGTCGGGATCGCGCTCGGCCGGGTCTCCGCCCGGCAGCGGCTCGCCGCCGCCGGGTGCGCGCTGGTGCTGATGCTGCCGCTCGCGCTCTCCTTCAGCCGGGGAGCCTGGATCGCGACCGTCCTGACCTGCACCGTGCAGCTGGTGCTGACCGGGTGGCGGCGCGCGCTGAAGGTGGCCGCGGCCGCGGTCGCCTCGGGCGTGATCCTGGTGGGCGGGTTCGGCGTGGGCTCGGCGCTGCTGCAGCAGCGGATCGACAGCATCGCCCAGGTCGCCGACACCCCCGACCAGTCCGTCGTCGACCGGTACACCCTGTGGGCGTCCGCCACGGACATCTGGCGCGGGCACCCGCTGACCGGCGTCGGGCTGAAGGGCTTTCCCGAGTACCGGGACGGGCACGCCACGCTGGCGCTGTCGTCGGGCAGCGAGACCGACGGCGCGGGAGTGGCGTACCAGCGCCAGCCGCTGCTGTCGCCGCACAACATGTACCTGCTGGTGCTGAGCGAGCAGGGCCTGATCGGGCTGCTCGCGCTCGCCGGGAGCTGGCTGGCGCTGCTGGTGTGCGGGGTGCGGCGGCTGCTGCGCGTCCGCGACCGCGGCCCGGGACTCGACTGCGGGCTCATCGCCTGCGGGCTGCTGGTGTGGCTGCTGACCGACTTCGTGTACGGAGACATCGGCGGTCCCTCGACCGTGCTGATCGCCGTGGCCATGGGACTCGTGGCGTGGTGGGCGCTGGCCGGCGAGACCCGTGCGGAGCCGCTCCGGGCCCGGGTGCGGGAGCGCGCCGAGGAGGCCATGGCGCGATGACGGTGGTGCCTTCGCAGACCCCCGGTCCCGAGACGGACGGCGCGGCGACCGTGCCCCCGGCGCGGGCCGCCGTCAAGGCCGGGGACGGTGCCGACCCGGCGGCCTCGGCGTCGGGTTCGGCCTCCGGAAGCTTCCTGGCCAGAGCCGCGCTGGTGACGGCGTCGCTGTCCATCGCCGGCTCGCTGCTCGGCCTGGTGCGCGACCAGTCGCTGGCGCGGCTGTTCGGTGCCGGGAGCGACACGGACGCCTTCCTCGTCGCCTGGACCGTGCCGGAGTTCGCCGCCACGCTGCTCATCGAGGACGGGCTGGCGATCGCGCTGATCCCGGCGTTCAGCATGGCGCTGGCCCGCCGCGCCCGGGGCGCCCCTGGCGACCCGGTCCGTGCCCTGGTCGGCGCCACCCTGCCCCGGCTGTGCCTCGCCCTCACCGCGGTGGCCGCACTGGTCGCCGGCACCGCTCCCTACCTGGTCCAGGCCCTGGCACCCGGCCTGCCCGACCCGCGGCTCGCCGCCGACTGCACCCGGATCACGGCGACCTGCGTGCTGGCCTTCGGGCTCGCCGGGTACTGCAGCGCCGCCCTGCGGGCACACCGCTGCTTCCTCGCGCCCGCGGCGATCTACGTCGCCTACAACACCGGCATCATCGCCGCGATGTTCCTCCTCGGCGAGGGCTGGGGCGTGCGCTCCGCCGCGGTCGGGGTGGCGGCGGGCGGCTGTCTGATGGTGGCGGTGCAGGTGCCGTCGCTGTGGCGGCGACTGGCCTCGCGTGCCCAGCCCCTCGCCAAGACCGGGGCCGTCGTCGAGGAGCGGCCGATGCAGGTCGCCCTGGTCGCCGCCGTCCTCCTCTTCGCGCTGTGCCGCCAGTCGCAGGTCCTCGCCGAACGCTTCCTCGCCTCCGGCCTGCCCGCCGGTGCCATCTCGCACCTGAACTACGCGCAGAAGGTCGCCCAGATCCCGATGACGCTGTCGCTGATGGTGTGCACGGTCACCTTCCCGGTGGTGGCGCGGGCGCTCGCGGACGGCGACACCGCACGGGCCCGCCGCCGAGTGGAGCGGGATCTGGCGCTCGCGGCCTGTCTGGTGCTGCTGGGCATGTGCGCGGTGATCGCCTGCGCTCCGCAGATGATCGAACTGCTCTTCCAGCGGGGTGCGTTCACCGCGGGCGACACCGCGGCGACGGCGGACGTCATGCGCGTCTACGCCTTCGGGCTGCTGGGCCAGACCCTGGTGGGAGCCCTTGTGCGCGCCTACTTCTCGGCGGGCCGGGCCCGTTGGTATCCCCTGGGCGCGATGACGGCGGGCATCGTCGTGACGTCGTTCGTCGGCGCCGCGACCGTGCACCCCTGGGGCGTGGCGGGGATCGCCGCGGCCAACGCCCTCGGCATCACCGTCACGGCCGCCCTGCTGCTCGCCGGGCTGCGCTCGGGCCGGCCGACCAGCCCGCACAGCGTCTCGGTCCGTGTCCCGCAGGTCCTGGCCGAGCTGAGCAGGCTGGCGGGGGCGGCCGTCGTCGCCACGCTCGCGGGGTCGTTCGCCGCGAGCCGGCCGGACTCCCCGGCGGCGGGCCTCGCGGCCGGCTTCCTGACCGTGACCTTCGTCTTCGTTCCGCTCACCTGGGCCCTCGGTGCCCAGGGCTCCGCGTCCGCTCTGCGCTCCCTACGCGCCGTCACACGAAGGCTCGCACATGGCCGCTTCCGTTGATTCCCTCGACACCGGCAGACCCCCGGCCCCGCACAAGGGCCCTGTCCCCTGGGTGGCGATGTACCACTCGGTGGGCGACTGCTCGGACGACCCGTACCGCATCACGGTCACGCCCGAGCGGCTCGACCGGCAGCTGGCGTGGCTGCGCCGCCGGGGACTGCGGGGCGTGTCCGTGGCCGAGCTGCTCGCCGCCCGCGCCCGGGGCGAGGCACAGGGCCTGGTCGGGCTGACCTTCGACGACGGGTACGCCGACTTCGTCACCGAGGCCCTGCCGCTGCTGCGCCGCTACGACTGCCGCGCGACCCTCTTCGTGCTGCCCGGGCGGCTGGGCGGCGACAACGCCTGGGACCCGCTCGGCCCGCGCAAGCCGCTGCTGACCGCGGACGGCATCCGGCACGCGGCCGCCGAGGGCGTGGAGATCGGCTCGCACGGGCTGACGCACGTCGACCTCACCCGGGCGGACAACCTCACCCTCAGGGCAGAGGTCGGCGAGAGCCGGGCGCTGCTCACGGAGCTGACCGGCGCCTGGGTCGACGGCTTCTGCTATCCGTACGGCACGGTCGACGCCCGCGCCATCGAGGCCGTACGGGAAGCGGGCTACACCTACGCCTGCGCCATCGACCCGGGCCCGCTGACCGGTCCGCACGCCCTGCCGCGTGTGCACGTCGGCCAGAACGACACGGCCATGCGCCTGCACCTCAAGCACCGGCTGCACCGGCTGCGCCGGCGTCCGGTGGAGGGCCTGTGAGATGAGGGCTCTGCACATCATCACCGGTCTCGGCGTCGGCGGCGCCGAGCAGCAGTTGCGTCTGCTGCTGCGTCATCTGCCCGTCGACTGCGACGTCGTGACGCTCACCAACCCCGGCGCGGTCGCCGAGGGCCTCACCGCCGACGGTGTCCGCGTCACCCATCTCGGCATGGGCGGCAACCGCGACCTGGGCGCGCTGCCCCGGCTGGTCCGGCTGATCCGCTCCGGCGGCTACGACCTGGTGCACACGCACCTGTACCGGGCCTGTGTCTACGGGCGGTTCGCCGCACGCCTCGCCGGGGTGCGGGCGGTCGTCGCCACCGAGCACTCCCTGGGCGACTCGCAGATGGAGGGCCGCAGGCTGACGGCGGGGGTGCGCGGGCTGTACCTCGCCAGCGAGCGGCTCGGTTCGTCGACGGTCGCCGTCTCCCCGACGGTGGCCGATCGCCTGAAGCGCTGGGGCGTGCCGGGACCGCGCATCGAGGTCGTCCCGAACGGCATCGACCTGGACCGGTTCCGCTTCGACGCCGAGCGGCGCGAGCACACCCGCCGGCACCTCGGCCTGCCGGAGGGCGCGTTCGTCGTCGGCGGCGTCGGCCGGCTGAGCCGAGGGAAGCGGTTCGACGTCCTGGTCCGCGCGCTGACGCTGCTCCCGAAGGACCAATGGCTGCTGCTGGTGGGCGGCGGCCCCGAGGAGCCCGTCCTGCGCCGCACGGCCCAGGAGGCCGGAGTGGCCGGCCGTGTCGTGTTCACCGGGGAGCGTCCCTACGTGTCCGACGGTTCGCCGGGCCCCGACCTGCCCTCGCTCACCTCGGCGATGGATCTGCTCGCGTCCCCGTCCACCGAGGAGGCCTTCGGCCTTGCGGCCGTGGAGGCACTGGCCGCCGGACTGCCCGTGCTCTACGCCTCCTGCCCGGCCATCGAGGACGCGGGGCCGCCCGCCGCCGGTGCCCGGCGGGTGAGCGGCGGCCCCGAGGCGTACGCCCGTGCGATCGCCGAGGTCCGGGCGGCCGGTGCCCGGCCGCGCACGGCCTCGGAGGTAGCGCACCACTACAGCATCACCCACTGCGCGGCCCGTCTCACGGACGTGTACGCGGCAGCGGTCTCCAGTTCGACGTCCCCCTCTTCTCCGGGAGCCAACTCCTCATGACCGACACTCCGATCCGTCAGCACCGCCTGTCCCCGGCTCGCCTCAGGGAGCTTCCCCTGTGGTCCGTGGTCGCGGCAGGCACCCTCGTCGGGGGCCTGCTCGGCGGTTCGTACGGCCTGCTCACCCCCTCGACGTACACGGCCACCAGCTACGTCATCGCCGTGCCCGCGGGGAAAGCCTCACCGGACGCCGCCCTCGGGTTCGCCCAGGCGTACGGCCGGGTCGCCACGCAGCTCGCGGTGCTCGGGGACGCGCAGGTGTACGCGGGTGTGCCGGTGCGCACCCTGCAGCGCAGCGTGCGCACGGCGACCTCGCCGGACGCGCCGATGGTCGCCGTCTCGGCCACCTCCTCGCGCCCCGAGCTCGCCGTCGACATGGCCAACGCGGTCACCCGCTCGCTGACCCGGCACGCGGACGACACCCGGGGCAACACCCATGTGCGGCTGGTGCAGTTCTCTCGTGCGGTGGAGCCGAGCGAGCCGACCTCCACGTCCACGGCGGTGACCGGTCTGGTCGGCGCGAGCGCGGGCGGTCTGCTGGGCGGCCTGGCCCTGCTGGCGCGGCCGAGGAGGAACGGCGGCCAGGAGGACGATACGGCCCCGGCCCCCTCGGTGCCGAGCCCGGCCGCCGCCGCCGATGTCCGCGGACAACGGTGACGACGGCGGGCCGCGTCGGACCAGCCGGACTACCACCAGTCGAAGCGCAGGCAGAGCTTCCCACCCAGCCACTCCTCCACCCAGCTGCCCAGGTCCAGCGGTGTGCAGTCCGCCGGGGGCGGCGGTGTGCCGGGCGGGGTCGGCTTCGGCGTGGGCACGAGGGGCGGGGTCGCCTGGTCGGTACGGCCGAACAGGACGGACCGGTAGAGCTGGGACGACTTCGGGTTGGCCCCGCACTGCCACACGCCGTGCGGGCAGTAGTCGGTCAGCGTGTTGTAGAGCGGCTTGTGCTCCTCCATCCAGGCGAGCATGTCCCGCATGTAATCGGCATTGTCACCGTTGCGGAAGAGTCCCCATTCCGGATAGGAAATGGGTTTGCCGTGAGCCTTGGCGAAATCCACGTGGTCCTGCAACCCGTAGGGCTCTTTCACCTGTTGTTCGAACGACATCCCGGCAGGCTGGTCATAAGAATCCATGCCAATGATGTCGACCGTGTCGTCCCCCGGATAGCATTTCGTCCAGGGAACGGCGTCGCGGCCTCGGCTCGGCGTGAAATCGAACCGAAATTTTTGACCTGGCACGGAACGCATGGTGGTGACGATCCTGTTCCAGTACTTCTTCCAGGCCTCCGGGTCCGGCCCACAGCGATGCGTGTACGTGGTGCCGTTCATCTCCCAGCCGAGCACGAGAACCGTGTCGGGCACCTTCAACTCCACCAGCCGCTCGGCGAGGACACGGAAGTGGTGATCGAACTCCCCGGCCGCGCCCCGTTGCAGCAGCCGTCGGACCTCGCTGTCGGAGACGCCCTCCTCGTTGCGCTCCTGCATGGGGACGTTGAGGACGAGCATCCGGTCGGCCTTCTTGTTGCGCCACTGCGCCCACACGTCCAGGAACCCGGGAGCACCCTCGATGTCGCGCCAGCGGTGGCCCGGCAGATAGGTGTGGCCGGCGCGCAGCTCCGTACCGCCCAGCCAGTGGCTGAACAGCGGCATCCGGGCCACGCCTCGGGCATCGGACTTGAGGAAGACACCGAAGGCCGGGGCCTCCTCGCCCGTCGCCGGGGTGGTGGCGGCCGGGCTGGTGGCGGCCGGGCCCGGCGTCGACGGCTGTGGGACGGCCGGCGGCGTGAGGGCCGAGGGTGTGGGCACGGGCGGCGGCGGTGGGGTCGGCGCCGGAGCCCGGGGTTCGGCGGCTCGCGCCACCCCCGCCCCGGCCACGGGGCCGGACGCCAGGGCGGCCGACGCGGCGACCGCCGCCGCCCCCAGGGCCAGCCGGCGGACCCCGGCCCGCTTGTGCTGTGGGGCCATGCCTGCTCCATTCTTCGCTCTCGTCCGGACTGCTGCCTGAGTTTTTGTTATTGACGGGCAGTCATATGAAGTCAGTCATAGAAAAGGCAATGACGCCACCGCCGTTGCGGCTTTCGAGTGCCGGGCTCGCCCGTGCGGGTGAGCCGACCGGAAAAGAAAGAGAGAATTCGTGTCGCTGCTCGACAACCGCGTCCCCGCTGTAGTACTGCGGATCGACCGGAACCCTTTTCACCACGGAACGCTGGGGGCCGCCCGTTCGCTCGGCAGGGCGGGCGTGGAGGTACATGTCGTCGCCGATTCCGCGGGAAGTCCCGTCGGCGCGTCACGCTACGTGCGCCATATGCATTCCCCGCCACTCCCGGGCGCCTCCCCCGACGACATCCTCGCCGTGCTGCGCCGCGTGGCCGAGCACGTCGGGCGGCCCTCCGTCCTGGTCCCGATGGACGACGCGAGCGCGATCGCCGTGGGCCGGATGCGGGACGAACTCGCCCCCTCCTATCTGCTGCCGGCGATGCCGGGCACCCTGGCCGAGCGCGTCGCCGACAAGGCGGAACTGGCCGCCGTGTGCGCGGCCGTCGACGTCCCGTACCCGGAGACGCTGGTCCCCGACAGCCCGGCCGAGGTCGCCGACGCCATGCGGCGGCTCGGGCTGCCGGTGGTGGCGAAGTGGAGCCGGCCCTGGCTGCTGCCCGCCGGCAGCGGGCTGCGCAGCACGGTGCTGGTGAAGTCCGTGCAGCAGGCCCGGGAGCTGTTCCTGCGCACCGGCGAGGCGGGCAGCCCGCTGCTGCTCCAGGCGTATCTGGCACCGGGGCCGGACCGGGACTGGTTCTTCCACGGCTACGCCGACCACGCGGGAACCGTGCGCGCGGGCGGTCCCGGCCGCAAGCAGCTGGCCTGGCCGCGCGGGGCGGGGCTGACCGCGGTGGGCTGCTGGACGCCCAACGCACAGGTGCAGGCGCTGGCCGAGCGGCTCACCGACGAACTGGGCTACCGGGGCATCTTCGACCTCGACTTCCGCCGCTGCGGCACCACGGGCCGCTACCACCTGCTCGACTTCAACCCGCGCACCGGCGCCCAGTTCCGGCTCTTCGCCGACAGCGGGGGTCTAGACGTCGTCCGGGCCCTGCACCTGGACATGACGGGCCGTCCGCTGCCGGACGGGTCCCCGCTGGCCGGGCGGACGTTCGTGGTGGAGAACTACGCGCCGCTGGCCGCCCTGAGCGCGGCGCCGGGCGGCCGCGAACGCGAACTGGCCTGGTACGCCGGGGACGACCGCTCCCCCGGACGGGTCATGTGGGCCCTGTGGTGCCGGCATGTGTCCCGCCGGCTGCGTGAACGGCTGGGCACGACGACACCGGCGGTGGCGGCGCCGGCGCCCCGGCTGATCCCCCGGGCGGCCTCGCCCTCCCTGACCGACAACGAGAAAGCGAGCAGCTGATGGTGTACGACCTTCTGGTGGTGGGCGCAGGCCCGTACGGCCTGTCGATCGCGTCCCACGCCGCGGCCGCCGGGCTGAACCTGCGCGTGTTCGGCCGGCCCATGGCGTCCTGGCGCGACAACATGCCCCGCGGCATGTTCCTGAAGTCGGAGCCGTGGGCGTCCAACCTCTCCGACCCGGCCGGGCGGTGGCGGCTGGACGTCTACTGCGCCGAGCAAGGGCTGACGGCACGTCACGCGAAGCCGATCCCGGTCGAGGCGTTCGCGCAGTACGGCCTGTGGTTCGCGCGCAACGCCGTGCCCGGGGTGGACGAGCGCACGGTGACCCGCGTGACGGCCGGGCCCGGCGGCTTCACGGCGATCGCCGAGGACGGCGAGGAGGTGCAGGCGCGGGCGGTGGCCCTGGCGGTCGGTGTGATGCCGTTCGTCGAGGTGCCGCAGGCCCTGCGCGGACTGCACCCCGCGCTGGTGACGCACAGCAGCCACCACAGCGACCTCGACCGGTTCCGCGGCAAGGACGTCACGGTGATCGGCGGCGGCCAGGCCGCGCTGGAGACGGCGGCGCTGCTCGCCGAACAAGGCACGCGCGTCCGTGTGCTGGCCCGGGCGGAACAGCTGGTCTGGAACGAAGTGCCGCCGCCCTGGGAGCGCCCCTGGTGGCAGTCGGCCCGCTCCCCGCACAGCGGCCTCGGCCCCGGCTGGCGGAACTGGTTCTACGCGGAGCGCCCGGGCCTGTTCCGGCGGCTGCCGGAGCCGACCCGGGCACGCATCGCGACCACGGCGCTGGGACCGGCGGGCGCCTGGTGGGTGCGGGACCGGGTGGAGGGTGTGGTGGAGCTGCTGCCGGGCCATGAGGTCGCGGCGGCTTCCGCGGTGCCGGGCGGGGTCCGGCTGGACACGGTGAGCCGTACGGGCGCCCCGCGCAGCCTGGAGACCGAACACGTCATCGCCGCCACCGGGTTCCGGGCGCGCTGCGACCGGCTCGGACTGCTCGCCCCCGAGCTGCGCGGCTCGCTGGCGGCGCTGCCCGACGGCTCCCCGGAGGTCGGGCACAGCTTCGAGTCCTCCCACCCGGGCCTGTTCCTCGCGGGCCTGGTGACGGCCTCGGGCTTCGGCCCGGCGATGCGCTTCGTCCAGGGCGCGGCCTTCACGGCGTCGACGCTCGTCGCGGGAGTACGCCGCCGGCTCGGTGCGATGCCGGCGGCCGGCACCGTCCCCGCGCCGGTGGACGGCAACCGGAGCGAGTCGGTGTCGCCGGTACGCCGCTGACGGGGAACCGCAGATGCCCCAAGGGCCGCTGACGGCTGCGGAGCCGCCAGCGGCCCTTCCCGTGCGGGGACCCGGCCGGGGCATGCGGGGTGGGGGACGGCCGACACCCCCCGGATCGTGATCGACGGGGGGTGCGGGTGGGGCGGAGCACGGGTGCCGGACGGTCGCGTCCGGCGCCCGGGAACGGCTACCGGGACGAGGAGGTGCGCCCGCGGCGGTACATCACCACTCCGCCGACGATCAGGGCGGCGCTGGCGGCCGAAGCGGCCGCCATGGCCTCGCTGCCGGTCTCGGCCAGCTGGGGCACCGTGCCCTCCTCCAGTTCCACTTCCTCTTCCTCGGAGGTGGACGAGGTCTCGGTGTCCGGAGTCGTGGAGTCCGGGGTCTCGTGGTCCGGCCTGGAGGGGACCTCCTTGACCGGAGGCGTCTTCTCCTCGTCCGTCGACGGGGTCTCGTGGTGGTGGTCGTGGCCGTAGCCGCCACCGGACGACTCGTTCTCGCAGTCGTTGCCGTACGCCGTGTTGAACAGCGCGCCGCCGTTGACGGAGTTGCCGCACACGTTCGTGGGCGCGTCGACCGGCAGCTGCACGTTGTTCCCGGAGCCCACACCGGGAGAACCCTTCACGACCGCGGAGGCGTCAGCGCCCGCGCCCGAGTCGTGGTGCTTCGGCTTGTGCGAGGTGTTCTCGCAGGAGTTGCCGATCGCCTTGTTGAACGCCGCGAGTCCGTTGACGGTGTTGCCGCACAGGTTCACCGGCACGTGGACCGGCGCCTGCACGCTGTTCCCGGAGAGCACGCCAGGAGAGTCCTTCGCCACTCCCGACGCGTCGGCGTCAGCCAGGGCGGGGCTGCCGTACAGGGACAGAAGCCCCGTGGCCGCGGCCGCCGCGAACGCTCCCTTGCTCAGGGTCTGTCGCAATGTAGTCGTCCTCCTGCTTGAAGAAAGCGGCAGCGGTGAAAATCGCAGCACCGCATGCTCTACTGCCTCATCAACCCGTCGCGGGAGGATTGGTTCCGCAGGTTCACCCGGTTGGCCCGCCGTGCGGGGGCGGGCCGGGAGGCTTATCGGTCCCGCCCTCGGGCCGCCCGCTCGACGGCCTCGGCGAGGTCGTCCACGGCCCCGTCCCCGGTGCTGTCGGCCAACGCGCGGGCGCGGTCGGCGAGTTCCCGGATACCGGCCGGGGCTCCCGGGATGCGCTCGTCCCCCCGGCGGAGGGCGTCGGCGAAGTAGGCCGCCACCGCGGTGACCTGGAAGCGCTTCGGGGCGGCACGCTGGGAGTCGTGGAGGGCGCCGGTCTCGAGGTCGCCGGACTCCTCGTGGGGGTCACGGGTGTCCGGGTCGAGCCAGCGGACGGTGGCGGTGGCGAGGTGGCCTTCGGCGCCCGGCTCGGTGCGGACGGCGTACAGGGCGGTGACGGTGTGGCCGGGGCCGACCTCGCCGCCGTCGACCCGGTCGTCGCGGAAGTCCTCGTCGGCGACGCGGCGGTTGTCGTAGCCGATCAGGCGGAACTCCTCGACGGTCTCGGGGTCGAAGGCGACCTGGGCCTTGGCGTCGCGGGCCGTGAGGTCGATGTTGCGCGGCAGCTGCTCGCAGAAGACCTTGCGGGCCTCGCCGCGGTCGGACACGTACACGGTGTGGCCGTCGCCCTTGTCGGCGAGGTTCTCCATGAGGGCGTCGCCGTAGTCGCTGCCCACGCCGACGCCGAAGAGGGTGATGCCGTGCTCGCGGCGTTCGCCGGAGATCCGCTCCAGGATGGCGTCGGCGTCGGTGTCGCCGGTGTTGGCGAGGGCGTCGGAGACCAGGACGACCCGGTTGGTGGCGCCCTCGCGCAGGCCCTCGACGGCCTGTTCGTAGCCGGTCTCGACGCCCGCGCCGAGGTTGGTGGAGTTCTGGATCTCCAGGTCTTCGATGGCGTCGTGGACCTCGTCGCGGTTGCCGTCGAGGCGGGTCATGGGCAGGACGGTCTCGGCCTCGTCGCTGAAGGCGACGAGGGCGACCGAGTCGTCGTCGCGCAGCCGGTCCGTCATCACGGCCAGGGACTCCTGGGCGAGGTCCAGACGTCCCGGTTCGGCCATGGAGCCGGAGACGTCGATGACGAAGGTGAGGGCGGCGGGCGGGCGTTCGCCGGTGCGTTCCGCGGAGCGGGTGGCCAGGCCGACGCGGACCAGGGACCAGTCCTCGTCGTCGGTGCGGGCGCCGTCGACGGTGACCGAGAAGCCGTCGCCGTCCGGGCGTTCGTAGTCCTGGCGGAAGCTGTTGACGAACTCCTCGGGGCGGACCGTCGAGGGGTCGGGGAAGCGGCCGTCGGCGAGGGCGCGGCGGGCGTAGTCGTAGGAGGCGGTGTCGACGTCGAGGGCGAAGGTGGAGAGGTGGCGGGGGTTCTCCCGGCGGTGGTCCTCCCGCTCGCTGAGTTCGTCGCCGTGCGTGGGCGCGGTCAGGCCCGAGCTGTAGCCGTCGCGGTCGGCCGCCCTGCTGCCCCCGCTGCTGTCGCCGCTTCCGCTGCACGCGGTGAGCAGGAGTCCGCTCGCCGCCGTGAGAGCGAGCAACAGTTTTCGTGTCCGGTACCGCTCCATCGTCCGTGCCCCCTGGGTCCATCGGTGTCGGCTTCTTGCGACTGTGACGGCGCAGGGGGTGAGAACGTGCGGTACGGGGCGTTGCGGAAGCGTCTCGAAGCGGCCACGGGGGCGGCCCACCGAGACCGGTGGGAGATCCTCCGTTGACCTAGGACACGACGTCCTTGCGGGCGAAACCGCGGAAGGCCAGGGCGAACAGCACGAGCGCGTACGTTACGGAGATCGAGGTGCCCTGGATCATGTCCGACCACTCCAGTTGGGGCCGGACGGCGTCGAGCCAGGCGTACTGCCAGTGCGCGGGCAGGAAGTGGCGCCAGTCGCCGAGGGCCGTCACCTCGTCGAGGACGCTGCCGATGATGGTCAGGAACACCGCGCCGCCGACCGCGCCGAGCGGGGCGTCCGTCCGGGTCGACAGATAGAACGCCAGGGCGGCGGTGACCAGTTGGGACACCATGATGTACGCGACGACGATCAGGATGCGCTGGGCCGCCGTGCCCGTGGACAGACTGCCGCCGGTGGGGAGTTCGAGCGGACCCCAGCCGTAGGCCGCCGTGCCGACGGCGAGGGCGACGACCGGCAGCAGGACCATCGCCGCGAGGCTCAGGGTGAGTCCGACGGAGAGCTTCGACCACAGCAGCCGGGCCCGGGGCACGGGGGCCGCGAGCAGGTAGCGCAGGGAGGACCAGCTGGCTTCCGAGGCGACGGTGTCCCCGCAGAACAGTGCGACGGGGATGACCAGCAGGAAGCCGGCGGCGGAGAACAGGTTGACCGCGGCGAAGTTCGCCCCGGACGCCGTCGCCGTGTCCATGAGGTTCACGCGGTTGTTGTTGCCGCCCGGGGCGCCGCCGACCTGGAAGGCGATGAGCAGGATGACCGGCAGGGCGAACAGGACGCCGCCCATGACCATCGTGCGGCGCCGCTTCAGCTGCCGGACCAGTTCGACGCGGAAGGGCAAGGTGCGGCCCGCGCGGTAGCCGTTGGCGACCTCGACGGGCGGCTCGGCGAGCTTGCTCATGCTTCGGCTCCGATCAGGGTGAGGAAGGCGTCCTCCAGGCGGCGGTGCGGGCCGACCGAGCGCACCGGCACGTCGAGACGTACGAGTTCGGCGACCAGGCGCTGCGGGGAGCCGTCGGCGTCGAGCTGGACCAGGAGGCCCTCGTCGGTGCGCACGGCCGAGGCGACGCCCGGCAGCGCGGCGACCTTCTCCACGACGGGCTCGTCCACGGGCGTGGCCGTGCCGACCAGGAGCGTGTCGCCCGAGCCGACGATGTCCTCGACCGGGCCCGCCTGGACGAGCTGTCCGTGGTCCATCACGACCAGGTGGGTGCAGGTCTGCTCCACCTCCGCGAGCAGGTGGCTGGAGACGATGACCGTGCGGCCCGCGGCGGCGTAGCGGATCATCACCTCGCGCATCTCGCGGATCTGGGGCGGGTCCAGGCCGTTGGTCGGTTCGTCGAGGATGAGCAGGTCCGGCAGGCCGAGCATGGCCTGGGCGATGGCGAGGCGCTGGCGCATGCCCTGGGAGTAGGTGCGCACCGCACGGGCGAGCGCGTCGCCCAGGCCCGCGATCTCCAGGGCCTCCTCCATGTGCGCGTCCTCGGCGGGGCGGCCGGTGGCGCGCCAGTACAGCTCCAGGTTCTCGCGGCCGGACAGGTGCGGCAGGAAGCCCGCGCCCTCGACGAAGGCGCCGACCCGGGAGAGGACCGGGGCGCCCGCGCTGATGGCGTGGCCGAAGACGCGGATCTCGCCGCCGTCCGGCTTGATCAGGCCCATCAGCATGCGCAGGGTGGTCGTCTTCCCCGCTCCGTTGGGGCCGAGCAGGCCCAGCACCTGGCCCTTCTCCACGCGGAAGGAGAGGTCCTTGACGGCGTACCGCTCGGACGACTTCGCGTAGCGCTTGGTCAGGTCCGTGATCTGGAGGGGGACTTCGGCGAGCTCGGGGTCGGGCGGGGCGGGGGCGGCGGTGCGGCGGTGGCCCGTGACGAGCAGGGCGAGGGCGATCACGGCGCCGGCGATCGGCATCCACCACACCCAGGCGGGCAGCCCGCCCTGGGTGTCGCGCTGGCCGAGGGCCGAGGGGACCTTCAGATCGCCCTTCAGGGAGACGGTGTAGGTGGCCGGGGAGGCCGGGGAGGCGTAGCCGAGGTCCGTCGAGGCGAGGACCAGGCGCAGCCGGTGGCCGTCGTCGATCTCGTGGTCGATCGCCGGGAGGGTGACGGTGACGTCCTTGCCCGCCTTGGCGCCCTCGACCCTCAGGGGCGTGACGAGCTGGGAGGGCAGGACCTGCTGGGAGGCGCCGCCGGGGCCGACGTCGTAGACCTTCGCGAAGAGCACGGCGTCGTCGCTGGTGGACTTCACGTGGACGGTGGCGGTCGGCGAGCCGGTGATCTGGACGTCTTCGCTGAAGGGCTTCGACTCGAACGCGGCGAACTGGCCCGGGAAGTCGAGCGAGATGCCGATGCCGAGCGTGGAGAGCTGGCTGAGGCCGCCGGCGCCGCCGAGGCCGGGCAGGGCCGAGACACCGGGCGGGCTGGCGCCGGGCGGGTTGTCGAAGCGCTGCTCACGGCCGGCCAGGGCGATGGAGCGCTGCTCGGCCTCCAGGCCGGGGTAGCGGTCCGAGGTCACGCCGGTCAAACGGGGTTCGCCGTCGCCGGAGCCGGTGCCGAGGGTGCGGGTGACGCGGAAGGCGGGGCCGGTGTCGGCGGCCTTGTCGTCCTTCAGGTAGCGGTCGAACCAGGTGGTGACGCGGTCCTGGACGCGGCCGGTCTCCATGTCGCCGCCGTCGTGGCCGCCCGCGATCCAGTCGACGTCGACGGGGGCGCCGTTGGCGCGGATGGCCTTCGCGGCCTGGTCGGCCTGGCCGAGCGGGAAGAGGGAGTCGGACTGGCCCTGCATCAGCAGGGTCGGCACGTCGATGTCCTTCCCCACGGCGGACGGTGAGCGCTCCTCCAGCATCCCGCGCGCCTCGGCGTCGGGCTTGCCCGACTCGGCGACCCGCTCGTACATCCGGCACAGCGCGGGTTCGAACTTCTCGCAGCCGCCGCCGGAGTTGACGAAGATGCCGGCCCACAACTTCTTGAACACGCCGTTCGGGAACAGCGCGTCGGCGAGGTTCCAGTACGTGATCGCCGGGGCGATGGCGTCGACCCGGTCGTCGTGCCCCGCCGTCAGCAGCGCGATGGCTCCGCCGTAGGAGCCGCCCGCCATGCCCACGCGTGGATCTCCGGGCTTGTCCAGCTCGACCTGTGGCTGCTTCGCCAGCCAGTCGAGGAGCTTCGAGACGTCGGCGACCTCGCCCTTGGGGTCGTTGAGGCCGATCTTCCCGTTCGACTTGCCGAAGCCGCGTGCCGACCAGGTCAGGACCGCGTAGCCGTCTCTGGCGAGGCCCTCGGCCTGCTGCCGTACGTCGTTCTTGCTGCCGCCGAAGCCGTGGCCGAGCAGGACGGCGGGGCGGCGGCGGTCTCCTCCGGAGGTGAAGAACGAGGTGTCGATGCGGGTCCCGTCGACCGTGGCCATGACGCGGTCGGCGCGGTGCACGGGGGGCGCCTCGTCGGAGGCCACGGCCGTCCATGTGCCTGCGCCGGCGAGCACGACGACGGCGGCCCCGGCGGCGAGGAGCCTCCGGGGCCTCCGAAGCAGCCCGTGGAGTCCGGGCAGTCGAAGATCCATGCGTCAACGGTACGGGGTCAACCTGTCGAACAGTTGTCGACCGGAGGCCGAAGTGAGGGCCATTCCAGGGGTGTACACGGGGTTTCGGCGTACTGCGGGTGGTGTACGGATTCGAGCTCGGTGCGGTCTCTGTGTTGCCGCGTGCGGGTGCGTTGTGGCTGGTCGCGCAGTTCCCCGCGCCCCTAAAGAGCCTGCTCGTCCGCCGGGATCGAGACCAGCCACCGTGTCTCCCTGCGTGGGCGCAGATACAGGGCCCAGTACAAGGTCGCTGTCGCTGTGATGCCGCCCGTCCAGAGCAGGTACGTCGGGTCCTGCTCGCTCAGGATGTAGATGAGGACCACGATCAGCAGGAGCGGGGCCGTGGGCCACAGGGGCATGCGCCAGGCCTGGGTGTGGCGGTGTGGGCCGCGGCGGGTGCGCAGGGCGGCGATCGCGACCAGCAGGTACATGCCGGTGACCGAGACGCCTGTGACGCCGTACAGGGTGTCCAGGTTCACGAAGCACAGGGCCGCGCCGGGGACGCCCACGGCGAGGGTGGAGACCCAGGGGGAGCCGAGGCGGCCGAGGCGGGAGAAGAGGGAGTTCACCGGGCCGGGCCAGGCCTTGTCGCGGGCCGAGGCGAACAGGACGCGGGAGTTCTGGATGACCATGACGATCCCGGCGTTGATGATCGCCAGGGCCACGCAGAGGCTGACGAACGTGCCGACGGCCGAGTTGGACCAGGCGGTGACCATGGTGCCGATGTCGCCGCCGGTCAGCTGGGTCAGATCGGACGCGCCCAGGGTGATGGCGACGACCGGGACCAGGATGATCACGGCGGAGATGGCGAGGGTGGCCAGGACGGTACGGGCGACCGTGCGGCGCGGGTTCTCCAGTTCCTCGGAGAGGTAGACGGCGGTGGAGAAGCCCTGGGTGACGAACAGGGCGATCGCCAGGCCGGAGACCATGAGGAGGGCGGTGATGGTGTCCGTGCCACCGTTCGGGGCCGCCACCTGCATCGACAGCAGGCTGTCGGGGCCGCGTTCGGCGTGGGTGAAGCCCAGTACCGCGACCACGGCCGCCGCGATGACCTCCAGGACCAGGAAGACACCGGTGATCCAGGCGTTGGCCCGCAGGTCCAGCAGGCCGGCGAGGGTGGCGAGCAGCATGACGGAGGCGCCTGTCCAGGACGGGTCGAGGTGGGCGACCGGGGCGAGGTAGTCCGCAGTGCCCATGGCGATGACCGGCGGGACGATCATCACGACCAGGAGCGAGAGGACGAAGACCAGCCAGCCCGCCAGACGCCCGGCCATCGTCGAGACCATCGCGTACTCGCCGCCGGCGCTGGGGATGAGGGTGCCCAGCTCCGCGTAGCAGAACGCCACCGCCACGCAGAGCAGCGAGCCGACGGCGATGGTGAGGGCGGTGGCGGTGCCGAGCGAGCCGAAGAGGTCCGGGACCACCACGAAGAGGGTCGAGGCGGGGGTCACGCACGAGAGGGTGAGGAGGGTGCCGCCGACGACTCCGATGGAGCGCTTGAGCTTCCTGGGGTGACTGTCCGGCGCGTGCGCCACGGCTGTCTCGACAGGACGGAGCGTGTCGGTCATGCGGCGATTCCCATCGGCTCGGCGGTGGATGTGCGCAGCATCGAACCCCGACGAAAAGCAGCCCGTCAATGCCTCTTTACCTGCGAAATCCGCAGCAGAAAGGCGATCTGACTGTCCTTTTGAGCACCCTGAGGTCAGTGGGAACAGGTCCGGGGGCGCCTGCGAGAACCGCAGGCG
>NZ_JBSHKH010000130.1:0-23317 GCF_053643595.1 Streptomyces sp. NPDC055506
GGGTCAGGACCGTGCCGTCGCCGCCGGTGACGCGCCGCGCGGCGTCCGCGACCCGGGTGGTGCCGGTGCCGGGTTCGAGGACCAGGCCGATGGCCCGTACGCCGCCCGCCAGTCGGGCGGCCTTTCCGTCGGTGACGTAGTAGCCGGGGCCGTCCAGCGTCCCGGACACCGAGAAGCGCTCGGGCCCGCGCGCCGTCAGCACCGTGACCGGCTCGCCCGGCCGGTGCCCGAGGGAAGCGTCCACGACGATCTCTCCCGTCGTGGCCGGCGGCCTGCCCGCGCTCAGGCCGTACGAGGCGAGCGCCGCGGACGACCAGGGGTGGCCCTGCCGCTCGCCCTTGCGCTGCTCGCTGCCCGGCGCCTGTGCGTAGAAGGACCGGTCCGGCACCGCGGCGGCCACTCCCGGCAGTTCGGCGAGCTTCCGTCGCAGTTCCTCGGCGCGCTCCGGTGCCCACGGCGGGTTCTCCGTGAACACCCCGCCGGTCCGCTCCCCCGCCGGGCTCTGCACCAGCACCGGCGCCCCCGCGAGCCGCCGCGGCACACCCGTACCGTCCGACAGCAGAACCAGCGCGCTCATCGTGACGACCGCGACGCCCAGCGCCACGGCCACGAAGGACCCCAGGAAGGAGGTCCACCGTTCCCTCGCCGTCGCCAGGCTGATCACGGCCGCACCTCCAGGGCGGCCGTCCGCGCCGCGATCGCCTCGGCGCCCTCGGCACCCGGCAGTTCGTCCGCGAGCCGGCCGTCGGCCAGCAGCAGCACCCGGTCCGCGTAGGCCGCCGCGGCCGGGTCGTGCGTCACCATCACGACCGTCTGCCCACGGCTGTCCACCAGGTCGCGCAGCAGCCGCAGCACGACCCGCGAGGCACCGCTGTCCAGCGCGCCGGTCGGCTCGTCGGCGAAGAGGACGGCGGGCCGGGCGATCATCGCCCGCGCGATCGCGACGCGCTGCTGCTGACCTCCGGACAGTTCGCTCGGCCGGTGTGCGTGACGGTCCGCGAGCCCGACCGCGCCGAGGGCCGAGCGCACCTCGTCCGCCGCCGGGCGTGACCCGGCCAGTCTCAGGGGCAGTTCGACGTTCTGCGCTGCGGTCAGGGCCGACACCAGGTTGAACGCCTGGAAGACGAACCCGACCCGTTCCCTGCGCAGCACCGTCAGCGCGTTCTCGTCAAGACCGCCCAGTTCCGTACCGTCGATCAGCACCTCCCCCGTGCTGGGCCGGTCGATGCCCGCCGCGCAGTGCAGCAAGGTGGACTTGCCGGAACCGGAGGGGCCCATGACGGCCGTCATCGTCCCGGCCGCGAAGTCGAGGGTCACGTCGTCGAGGGCGGTGACGGCGCGCTCGCCGGAGCCGTAGCGCTTGGTCACCGACCGGAGCCGGACGGGGAGCACAGTCGAAGTGCCGTGCCGGGTGGTTGTGTTGGTCGTGGTCATGCCCTCAAGGCAACGGCAGCGGCACCGCCCGGCACATTGCCGCACGGGCGAGAGCCGATACTCCACCTGGCACTACTGCCCTGGCCGCCCCGCGCCGCTACGGTCGACCGCGTGACCACGCCCCGAACCGTCCTGGAGGCCCTCACCCACGGCCCGTTGGGCTTTCTCCGCACCCGCTGGCCGTGGCGCGCACTGGGGTACCTGCTGTCCGGCGGGGTGTTCGCGACCGGCGTCTACCTCGGTGTCGGCGGGCTGTTCAGCGCACCCGTCGGCCCCGTCGCCAGGGTGCTCTGCGCGGGGGCCGTGCTGGTCTTCGCCGCCGCCCTCGCGGGGCCTCTGGAGCGGCGCCGGCTCGCTCTCGTCGACACCGGCGAACGGCCGGAGGCCCCGGGCGGTCCACGGGCCGTCGGCTATGGCGTCGTGTCGGTCCTGGCCGTCGGCTGGATGGACCTCGGCGTCGTCCTGGTCTCGCTCGGCATCCCGGGCTTCCTGCTCCTCGCGCCCTTCCAGCCCACCGCCACGACCTGGCAGGCCGTGGCCGGTCCGTTCGCGGGCGCGCTGCTGCTGCCCGTGGCCGCGTACCCCGTCGCCGCGTGGGCCGGCGTCCGCGCCACCGTGACCCGTGCGGTGCTCTTCCCGAGGGACCGCG
This sequence comes from Streptomyces sp. NPDC055506, assembly GCF_053643595.1. Taxonomy (NCBI): domain Bacteria; kingdom Bacillati; phylum Actinomycetota; class Actinomycetes; order Kitasatosporales; family Streptomycetaceae; genus Streptomyces; species Streptomyces sp. NPDC055506. Next base: position 2,084 of record NZ_JBSHKH010000130.1, read on the forward strand.
AACTGCGCGAGGTCGTACGGTCCAGGGCCCGCCTCGTCGACGCCTTCGAGACCGAACGCCGCCGCATCGAACGCGACCTGCACGACGGTGCCCAGCAGCGCCTCGTCGCCCTCACCGTGAAGCTGGGCCTCGCCGGCCTCGACCTGCCGCCCGGCAGCGCGGCGGCGAAAGAGGTCGGCGAGGCCCATGCCCTCGCCAAGGAGGCGCTCACCGAGCTGCGTGAACTGATCCGGGGCATCCATCCGCAGATCCTCACGGAACGCGGACTGCCCGCCGCCGCCCGGGACATCGCCGGACGCTGCCCGGTCCCCACGGACCTCGACCTCGACCTGCCCGGCCGGCTGCCGGCCACCGTCGAGCAGACGGCGTACTACGTGACCGCCGAGGCCCTCACCAACGTCGCCCGGCACAGCGGCGCCGACCGCTGCCGCGTCACCGCCCGCTGCCACGGCGGTGTGCTCCGCCTCGACATCGAGGACAACGGCTCCGGCGCCGCCGACCCCGCCCGCGGTACGGGCCTGATCGGCCTCGCCGACCGCATCGCCGCCGCCGACGGCAGAATGCTCCTGTCCAGCCCGCCCGGCGGGCCCACACTCCTCAGGGCGGAGATCCCGTGCGGCAGTCACTGCGCATAGTCATCGCGGAGGACGCCGTCCTCCTGCGCGAGGGTCTCGTCCATCTGCTCCAGCGCTTCGGCCACCGGGTCCTCGCCGCCGTGGGCGACGGCCCCGCGCTGCTCGACGCCGCCCGGGAGCACCGGCCGGACCTGGTGATCACCGACGTCCGGATGCCACCCGGCCAGACGGACGAGGGACTGCGCACGGCACGTCTGCTCCAGGCCGAGCAACCCGGCCTCGCGGTCCTCGTCCTCAGCCAGTACGTCGAGCAGACCTTCGCCGACGAGCTCCTGGACGACCGCCGCGGCAGCGTCGGAACGGGCTACCTCCTCAAGGAACGCATCGGCGACGTCGAGGAGTTCGCCGACGCCGTCACCCGCGTGGCCGCCGGGGCGACGGTCGTCGACCCCGAAGTCGTACGCCAGCTCCTCGCCCGCCGCCGCGACCCGCTGGACCGCCTCACGCCCCGCGAACGCGAGGTACTCGCCCTCATGGCCGAGGGCCGCTCCAACGCGGCGATCGCCCGCCGCCTCGTCGTCACGGACGCCGCCGTCGCGAAGCACATCGCGAGCATCCTCCAGAAGCTCGACCTGCCCCCGTCGGCGCCCGACGACCACCGCCGCGTACTGGCGGTACTGGCCTATCTCCGGGCCTGACCCGGAACCGGCCCGCCGCTCAAGGACCTCGGCCCGGCCCGCCGCATCCTCACCGCCCGCACCCCCAGAAAGACCAGGAACCCGAACGGCGACAGCAGCACCGTGAGAACCAGCAGCGGCCCCATCAGCAGGGCGGAGATCTCCAGCCGTCGGCTCTCCCGGTACATCCACTGGCCGATCAGCAGATCCCAGGCGATGACCTGCGCCCAGACGGCTCCGGCGCCGTCGGGGAGGGCTGTGAGGTCGCGGAAGGTGTCGAGGTCCGGGCTGCTGACCGCGCTCCACAATTCGGGAAAGACCGGGACCGCGAGCGCGAGATACACGAGCAGGACCGGCACCACGGTCAGCGGTGACCCGGCGACGCGGGCGGTCGGTCCCCATCCCGGCGCGAAGATCATGAGCAGCCAGACGGGTGCGGCCAGCAGGAAGGACAATTCGAAGAGGAATCCGGTCATGGCAAGAGGTCCTTCGGGGCGGGAGCGGCTTCGGGTGCGGTGGCCCCGGGCGCGGGGGACGTCCGCAGGGATCCGTACGTCCCGAGGGCGACGGCCAGCAGGATCAGGCCGGCCGCCCCGAGCGTCGCTCCGTCCGGGCCGGTCAGCGGCCGACCGCGCAGCGCCTGCCACAGGAGCAGCGCGAAGACGGCGGCGTACGCGCCCGAGGCGAGCAGTACGAGGCGCAGCCGCACCCGGTCGTCGGCCAGCCGGGCGAACCGCGGGGCCAGAAGGCCGAGCAGCATGACCAGCAGCGGCAGGAGCTGGAGCGCGTGCATGCCGACGAAGTGCGGGATCCGCAGATCGCCGCCGGTGGTGGACCAGCCGGTCAGCGGCATCGAGGGGCCCCCGTCCGGCACGCCCACGCTGTGCGCGCCGACCACCTTGGAGACGCCGCGCCGCTGCCCGGGCGCCGGCTGGGTCATCAGGAAGCCGACGGCGGCCCCGGTCAGCGCCAGGAGGATTCCCGAGCGCACGGCCCAGGCGGAGGCCCGGTCGGCGATGCGGGCCCGGAGCAGCAGCACGGCCACGACGAGCGTGCCGGCCCACAGGATGACGACCGTGACGGCCATCGCGTTGAACAGCGCCTCGTCGAACGGTGTCGCGTGGTTGAAGTGGCTGCGCTTTCCGCGGACGACCTGCCCGGTGATGATCACCATCTCGACGAGACTGGCCAGCGCGACGACGGTCCCCGCCCACCAGCCCGTGCGCCGGCGGCCGGGGAGGAGCGACAGCATCCAGGCGAGGGAGAGGCCGTACGCCACGAACGAGACCGCGAACTTGAACGGCTTGGCCCAGATCGGCGCCCCCACGAGGACGCGATCGTCGACCAGGAGCCCCACCGCGGACACGACCGCCAGCACCGCCATCGCGGCCGAGAACAGCACCAGCGGCCGATGCCAGGACGACGTATGTGACGTGCGTAAGAGCACCACCATGCCCACCCCTCCCGTGAATGGATAGCGGCACTATCCGCTATCCGATAGCTGAACTATCTATCATGGGAGCCGGGTCGGCAAGGGCCGACGGGCGGGCAGGCGGAAAACCGAGGAGTGAACCGGCGTTGCGTATCGGAGAGTTGAGCCGGAAGACCGGGGTGCCGGTGCCGACGATCAAGTACTACGTCCGCGAAGGCCTGCTGCCCGCGGGCGAACTGACCAGCCGGAACCAGGCCAGCTACGGCGAACCGCACGAGCGCCGGCTGCACCTGATCCGCGCCCTGGCCGAGGTGGGCGGCATGAAGGTGGCCGGGATCGCGGAGGTCCTCGCGGCCGTCGACGACCCGGAGCGCCCGCTGCACAAGGTGCTCGGATCCGCCGCGCACGGCGTGGCCGGGCCGGACGGCGAGCACGACGACGCCGAGTCGGCGGCCGCCCGAACCGCCGTCACCGACCTCATCTCCCGGCGGGGCTGGCGCACCCACCCGTCGAACCCCGCGGCCGCCGACCTGTCCGAGGCTCTCGCCGCCATGGCCAGGCTGGGCCACGGCGCCTTCGCCGATCTGCTCGACACCTACGCCGACGCCGCCGAACAGGTCGCCCGCGCCGACCTCGAGTACGTGGACCGGCACCTGGCGATCGAGGAGAAGGTGGAGGGCGTGGTGATCGGCACCGTCCTGGGCGAGGCGATCCTCAGCTCGCTCCGCCGCCTGGCCCACGTCGACGCGTCGGCCAGGCTGTATGGCGCGGGCGAGTGAATGCGGCGGCCGCGCCGGTAGCGGCCGGGGTGCCCCCGGGAAGGCATGCCCCATGCCGAAGTTCCTCATCCAGGCCACGTACACGCCCGAAGGCACCAAGGGGCTGCTCAAGGGAGGTGCCAGTGGGCGGCGGGCTGCCGTCGAGCAGGTCGTGTCCGGTCTCGGGGGGCGGGTCGAGGTCATGTACTTCGCCTTCGGGGCGGACGACCTCGTGATGGTCATCGACTTCCCCGACGCCGTCTCCATGGCCGCCGTCAGCCTCACCGTCAAGGCCAGCGGTGCCATCCAGTCGCGGGCGACCCCGCTGCTCACCGTCGACGAGATCGACGAGGCCACCCGCCGGCAGGTCGCGTTCCGCGCTCCTGGGGCGTAGGCGGCCGTCGGGGCGCACTACCTTGTGGAGGCATGGGGGGCATACGCAGGGACCCGCGAGGGTGGTGGGAGCAGGCGCGCGCGTTGACGGCCGCCAATCCGCTCGTCGTCGACATCGGCATCGCGCTGCTCGTGCAGTGCGCGACGACCATGCCGTTCGTCGTGCCGCGTGCGGCCGGGGCGCCGCCCGCGACCTGGGGTGCGTACGCGCTGAGCACGCTCACCGTGCTGCCCCTGGTCTGGCGGCGGCGCGCTCCCGTCGCCGTGCTGTTCGCGATGCTGGCCGCCACCGCGCTGTACGGACTGGCCGTGGACGGGCCGACTTCAAGACCGGGAAGCGGGCCGCGTACGCCTCGGGCCTGTCGATGAAGGTGCTGGGCGGGCGTGAGGTGTGGGGCAAGACGGGCGGGCGCTGGGGGTACAACGCGGCCATCGCCGGCACCCGCAACGGCTCCCGCACTCTCGTCCACCTTTGATCTTGCGCGGTGCTCCCCCGTTCACGGGGGAGGTGAAGCGCATCTCGATACTGCTCTGACCTCGGTTTTGGGTACGGATCTGCGCTGTTGGCCGCAGCCAGGTCACACGGGGCGCTGCTGGTTCTCGATGTACTGGCGTACGACGGTCAGCGGTGCCCCGCCGCAGCTTCCGGCGAAGTACGAGCCGGACCAGAAATGTCCGCCCCACAAGTACCGGCGGACGTGCGCGTCGTACTCCTTGCGCAGGTAGCGGGAGGAGACGCCCTTGAGGGAGTTGACCAGTCTGGAGAGCTGGACCTTGGGCGGATAGTGCACCAGGAGGTGCACGTGGTCCTCTTCGCCGTTGAACTGCTTCAGCTCGGCCTCGAAGTCCTGGCAGACCTCCCGCATGATCTCCTCGCACCTGGTCAGCATGGCGTCCGTCATGGCCTTGCGCCGGTACTTGGTGACAAACACCAAGTGGACATGCAGGTTGTGGACGACGTGACGGCCAGTGCGTACATCGGGATTCGGATTCCACCGCGGTGACATGAGCCAAACGGTATCGTGATCGAGTGACCACGGAACGTGCAGGAGAGAAGCGGCAGTTCGGGCATCGTGCCCGACTCGCGCTGACCCCTGCGCAGATCCGGCTCATGGACGACCAGGCGCACGCGGCCCGCACCCTGTGGAACCTGCTGCACGACTGGTGGACGATGCTCCCCAGGGACAAGCGTTCCCTGGCCACGGCGGACACGGCGATCCGCCAGGCCCGAGGCGAGATCGACTGGCTCGCCGTCCTGCCCGCCCAGGCCGCGCAAGCGGTACTGAAGACGTATTTCCAGGCATGGAAGAACTGCTGGGACGGCCGCGCCGACGCGCCGAACTTCAAGGCCCGCCTGCGCACGGTGATGTCCGTGGACATCCCGCAGGGCCGGGATCTGAACATCACCCGCGTGCACCGCCGCTGGGGCATGACCAACATCCCAAAGATCGGACGGGTCCGGTTCCGCTGGACCAAGGACCTCCCCGTGGGCAAGCGTGCCGACAAGGAGAACCGGATCACCGGGGCACGCCTGGTCAAGGACGCACTCGGCTGGCACATCGCCTTCCGCGTCCAGACCCTCCAAGCCAGGCCCGGGCCTCACCAGGGAACCGAGGTCGGCATCGATGCCGGGGTGAACCTGCCCCTCGCCCTCTCCGACGGCGACCACCGCGACCACGGCCGCCCGCCCCGCCTCCCCGACGGGACAGCCGACCGGGACAAGTGGCTGAACCCGCGGGAGAAGGCCAAACTGCTCGGCCTCGAACAACGCGCCGCCCAGCGCAAGCAGCACCGCCGGCGCGGGGAGAAGACCTCCCGCCGCCTGCGGCATACCTACGACCAGATCAAGCAGCTCCGCGCAACAGCCACGCGCCGCGCCGTTGACTGGCAGCACAAGACCACCACCAGCATTGCCAAGCGGTACGGCACCGTCGTGGTCGAACAGCTCCACATCAAGAACATGGTCAAGTCCGCCAGGGGCACCATCGACAACCCCGGCAGGAACGTCGCGCAGAAGTCCGCCCTGAACCGCTCCATCAGCCAAGAGGCATGGGGCCGCACCGTGACGATGCTGACGTACAAGACCGCCCGTCACGGCGGCACCCTGCACAAGGTCCCCGCCCCCGGCACCTCCCTGCGCTGCTCAGCCTGTGGTTTCACCACACCGGGCAGCCGCCAGGACCAGGCCACGTTCGTGTGCAAGAACCCCGACTGCGGATGGTCCGGCAACGCCGACTGGAACGCAGCCCGGAACATCCTGCACCTGTACCGGACGGGCCACGCGCTCATCCCGGCTGCCGGGAGGGCAGTCGTCAGGCGTCCCCGTGGCGTCAAGCCCGCCACCGCAAGGTAGGCAGGAATCTCCCTCGTTCACGAGGGAGAGCACTTCAAAGCGTCAACTCCACCGCCGACCGCCGCCGACGCCAAAGGCCAGGACATGAACAAGGTGGCCGAGGCCGTCATGGTGGCGACCTACGGCAGGCCGTAGCGGCCCCCCTCACCCCGCGGGCGGCGTCGCCCGCACCAGCCCCGTCTGGTAGGCGATGACGACCAGCTGCGCACGGTCGCGGGCGTTCAGCTTGGTCATGGCCCGGTGGATGTGGGTGCGCACGGTCAGCGGGCTGAGGGTCAGGTCCTCGGCGATCTCGGTGTTGGACCGGCCTTCCGCGGCCAGGGCCATCACCTCGCGTTCGCGGACCGTGAGGTCGGCGAGGCGCTCCGGCGGTGCCAGCTGGGTGCCGGCGGCGGGGGCCAGCAGGAAACGGGTGATGAGGGAGCGGGTGGCGGCGGGCGAGAGGAGGGACTCGCCGGAGGCCACCGTGCGCAGCCCCGTCAGCAGGGTGTCGGCGGTGACGTCCTTGCCGAGGAAGCCGCTGGCACCGGCGCGCAGGGCCTCGGCGACGTAGTCCTCGGTCTCGAAGGTGGTCAGGATGAGGACGCGGGTGGCGGACAGCTCCGGGTCGGCGCAGAGGGTCGCGGTGGCGGTGAGGCCGTCGGTGCCGGGCATGCGGATGTCCATCAGGACGATGTCGGGGCGGTGGGCGCGGGTCAGCTCCACCGCCTCGGCGCCGTCGGAGGCCTCGGCGACCACCTCCATGTCCGCGCAGGAGTCGATGAGGATCCGGAACGTGGCCCGCAGCAGGGCCTGGTCGTCGGCGAGCAGCACCCTGATGGTCATGGCGTGGTTCCTTCCGCGAGATCGGTGGAGGGCTGCAGCGGCAGCGCGGTGGTGACCTCGAAACCGCCCTGGGGGCGGGGTCCCGCGCACAGCTCGCCGCCGATGGAGAGAGCGCGTTCGCGCATGCCCATGACGCCGAAGCCGCGCCCCTTGGCCGCCTCCGGTTTGCTGGGGCCCTCGTTGAGGACCGTGATCAGCAGCCGGGAGTGGGTGTACTCGAGACGGACGTGGGCGGCCTCGGCGGCGGCGTGCTTGGTGACGTTGGTGAGGGCCTCCTGCACGATCCGGAAGGCCGTCAGATCCACGCCCGGTGAGAGCGACTGCGGCTCCCCTTCCGTGGAGACGGTGACCTGAAGGCCCGCCGACTCGCACGCCGCGACCAGCTCGGGCAGCCGGCCCAGGCCAGGGGACGGTTCAAGACCCGGGGAGCCGGGGGCGTCGTCGTTGTCACGCAGCAGGCCGAGCGTGGCCTTCAGCTCCCGCAGCGCGGAGGACGTGGTGCCGGTCAGGTCGGTGAGGATCTTCTGGGTCTGCTCGGGGTTGGTGAGGGCGAGATGCGCCGCCGTGCCGGCCTGGGCGTTGGCCAGGGCCATGTGGTGGGCGACCACGTCGTGCAGCTCCCGGGCGATGCGCATCCGCTCCTCGGTGACGCGCAGGCGGGCCTCCTCCTCCCGGGTGCGCTCGGCGTGTTCGGCGCGGGCCTGCACCGACTGGAGGTAGGCGCGGCGCAGCTGGGTCGTCTTGCCCGCGGCGAGGGGCAGCAGCAGCCAGAAGATCGGGCCGATCGTCCTGAGCAGCAGCGAGATGTGGTTCATGGAGTCGGAGAACACGGCCGCGAGCGTCACGGCCACCACGATGGTGAGGCCGTAGACGCGGGTGGACTTGGGGTCGGTGAGCGCGGCCAGCCAGTAGAGGGCCGCCATCATCGGCGCCAGCAGCAGGGGCGTGACCAGATAGCCGAGCGCGATCGCGGCCACCGTGCAGCCCCCGGCCACGACGACGCAGGCGCGCGGGTGCGTGCGGTGCTTGAGCAGCACGAGACACGCCACGCCCGAGAGGGCGGTGGCGGTCATGTCCTGGTCCGGCGGGGCGGCGCCGGGCATGGTCAGCGAGCCGCCGAGGGCCGTGCAGCCGAGCAGCGCCAGGACCATCGCCAGGTCGATGAGGAAGGGGTGACGTGAGGAGAACTCCTCGAGGCGGTCCGCGTAGCGCCGCTCCAGGCTGATACTCATCGGCTCTCCGGTCGGTGGGACTGGGACCATCGTGGTCGACTCCGGGCTGGAACGCCCGAGGGGCCGCCCGTGTCCTTCGCCACGGGCGGCCCTGGTGGGGGGGTGGGTCAGGTGCGCGCCGGTTCCAGATCGGGCGTGCCCTCCGGGGCCGGCTCCGTCCCGGGCCGGCGGCTGAGCGCCTCTCCCTCCACGTCCACGCGGGGCAGCACGCGGTCCAGCCACTTCGGCAGCCACCACGCCTTGTCGCCGAGCAGGGCGAGCACGGCGGGCACGATCGCCATCCGTACGACGAAGGCGTCGAAGAGGACGGCGGCGGCGAGCCCGAAGCCGATCATCTTGATCATGGAGTCGTTCTCGCCGATGAACCCGGCGAACACCGCGATCATGATCAGGGCCGCCGCCGCGACCACGCGGGCGCTGTGCCGGAAGCCGGAGGTGACCGCCTGCGCGGGCGACTCGCCGTGGACGTAGGCCTCCCGCATCCGGGAGACGAGGAACACCTCGTAGTCCATCGCGAGGCCGAAGACGATGCCCACCAGGAAGATCGGCATCAGGCTCATGATCGGTCCGGTCTGCTCCACGCCGAGGAGCTCCGCGCCGTGGCCCTGCTGGAAGACCACGACGACAGCGCCGAGCGAGGCCAGCACCGACAGCAGGAAGCCGAGGGCCGCCTTGAGCGGGACGAGCAGCGACCGGAAGACCACCAGCAGCAGGACGATCGCCAGACCGACCACGACGATCAGATACGGGATCAGCGCGGCCTGCACCTTCTCGGAGATGTCGATGTTCAGCGCGGTGGTGCCGGTCACCTCGTAGCTCGCGCCGGTGCCGGACTCGATGCCGGGGCGTTCGTCCCGGATGGTCGTCACCAGGTTCTTGGTCTTCTCGTCGGTCGGCGCGGTGGAGGGCACCACGGAGAAGACGGCGGTGTCGCCGGCGTCGTTGAAGCGCGCCGGGGAGACGGACACGACGCCCTTCGTGGCGCCGATCTCCTTGGCGATCGAGTCCGCGGCCCCCTTGGGGTCGGCGGCGCCCTTGCCGTCCACGACGATGGTCAGCGGCCCGTTGAAGCCCGGCCCGAAGCCCTCGGCGAGCGCGTCGTAGGCCCGGCGCTCGGTGGTGGAGGTCGGCTTGGCCTCGTCGCCGGGCATGCCCAGCTGGAGGTCGGCCGCGGGCAGCGCGAGGGCGCCGAGGCCGACGACGCCGAGCAGCAGGACGGGTATGGGGCGGCGCAGGACGAACCGGGCCCAGCGGGCTCCGCCGTTGGTCTCGGTGCTCTCCTCGATCCGGCCGCTCTTGCGGGCCCGGCGCGGCAGCACCGCGTTCGGCCAGAAGCCGAGGAACGCCGGGACGAGGGTCAGTGCGATCAGTACGGCGATGACGACGGCGCCCGCGGCGGCCAGGCCCATCTTGGTGAGCATCGGGATACCGACCACGGCGAGCCCGGCCAGCGCGATGACGACGGTGAGCCCGGCGAAGACCACCGCGGACCCGGCCGTGCCGACGGCCATGCCGACCGCCTCCTGCGGCGCGGCGCCCTTGGCGCGTTCCTCCCGGTAGCGGGAGACCACGAACAGGGCGTAGTCGATGCCGACGGCGAGGCCCAGCATCATCGCCAGGGTGCCGGTGGTGGTGGACAGGCCGAGGGCGCTCGCCAGGGCGAGGATCGTGGCCATGCTGACGCCGACGCCGATGACGGCGGTCAGCAGGGGCAGCCCGGCGGCGGCCAGGGAGCCGAAGGTGACGAGGAGGACGACGGCGGCGATGGCGACGCCTATCACCTCGGCCATGCCGCCCGGCCCGGTCTCGTCGGCCAGCGCGGTGCCGCCCGCCTCGACCGTCAGCCCGGCGTCCCGGGCCCCCTCGATGGTGTGCTCCAGATGGGTCCGGCTGGTGTCGGTGAGGTCGGTGGCCTTGACCTTGTAGGTGACGGTCGCGAAGGCGGTCGAGCCGTCCTTGCTGATCGTCTTCGCCTGGAACGGGTCGACGGCGCTCGCGACCTGCGTGCCGTCGCCCAGGCCGGACACCGCCTTCTCGATGGCCTCCTTGTTCTCGGCGGCGGTCACCTTCTCGCCGCCCGGCGCGATGAAGACGACCCGGGCGGTCGCCCCGTCGGCCGTGGCGCCCGGGAAGCGCTGTTCCATGAGGTCGAACGCCTTCTGGGACTCGATGCCGGGCATCGAGAACTCCTCGTCGGCGGCACCCGGCGCCTTGAGGGCGCCGAGCCCTACGGCGGCCAGGACGGCCGCCCAGACCAGGGCGACGTACCAGCGTCGCCGGAAGGCCAGACGGCCCACTCGATACAGGAAAGTTGCCACGGCAGCAGGTCTCCACATCCGGTGTCGATCGTCCGCCAAGCGTGTCCGTGACAAGGCCCCCGCGTCGTCGTGCGGCTGCCGACAATCCGGACTACTCAGAACGCAGTACGAGCGGGCCGACGGGTCCGCCTCGGGTACGACATTCCCGGGCCTCGCGAGGCGACCTGTGCTACCTTGGCTGGCGTTGCAGTTTTGGTTCCCAGAGACTTCGAGTGCTCTATCGACCTCCGTCGACGAGCACTCTTTTTGGTTTCCGAAGGTTTTCGGATCTCTTGAGGGTGATCATCTCGGCGACTCCGAGTCCGTAAAGTGCGGATCTCGGTTACTGCCCTCAAAAGGAGATTCAGTATGGCAACTGGCACCGTGAAGTGGTTCAACTCGGAAAAGGGCTTCGGCTTCATCGAGCAGGAGGGTGGCGGCCCGGACGTGTTCGCCCACTACTCGAACATCGCCACCTCCGGCTTCCGTGAGCTTCAGGAAGGCCAGAAGGTCACCTTCGACGTCACGCAGGGCCAGAAGGGCCCGCAGGCCGAGAACATCGTTCCCGCCTGACGCTGACGCGTTCGACGTGATCGGGGCCCGCACCCATGTGGTGCGGGCCCCCGCACGTTTCATTCCCTACCCGGCTCATTCTTGCGAATCCTGGTGCGGCCCCCAGAGGCCGTCTGACCTCCGGGAATTCCCCGATACGTGCCGCATCGAGGAAGGATCCCCTTGGATCGCACCGCTCGCAAGAACAACGGCTCGTCCCACTCCCGCAGGGCGGGGGGCGGCCGGAACAACTCCTCCCGTTCGGCCGGTGCCGGCCGCGGCACCCCCCGGCGTCGTACGGCGCCCGGCGGCGAATTCGCGCCGCCCGCCACCATCACCCCGGCCCTGCCCGCCGTCGAGGCGTTCGCCGACCTCGACCTGCCCGATCGCCTGCTGACCGCGCTGCGCGCCGAGGGCGTGGTGGAGCCGTTCCCGATCCAGGCGGCGACGCTGCCGAACTCGCTGGCCGGGCGTGACGTCCTGGGCCGCGGGCGTACAGGGTCGGGCAAGACCCTCGCCTTCGGTCTCGCCGTGCTGGCCCGTATCGACGGGCAGCGGGCCGAGCCCAAGCAGCCGGTGGCGCTCGTCCTCACGCCCACCCGGGAACTGGCCCAGCAGGTCACCGACGCCCTCACCCCCTACGCACGCGCGCTGCGCCTGCGGCTCGCGACGGTGGTCGGCGGGATGTCGATCGGCCGCCAGGCGAGCGCGCTGCGCGCCGGTGCCGAGGTCGTCGTCGCGACGCCCGGACGGCTCAAGGACCTCATAGACCGCGGTGACTGCCGGCTGGACCGGGTCTCGGTCACCGTCCTGGACGAGGCCGACCAGATGACCGACATGGGCTTCATGCCTCAGGTGACGGCCCTGCTCGACCAGGTGCGCCCCGACGGCCAGCGGCTGCTGTTCTCGGCCACGCTGGACCGCAACGTCGACCGTCTGGTCCGCACCTACCTCCACGACCCGGTGGTCCACTCGGTCGACCCGTCCGCGGGCGCGGTCACCACGATGGAGCACCACCTGCTGCACGTGGAGGACGACGACAAGCACGCCACCACGACGGAGATCGCCGCCCGCGACGGCCGCGTGATCATGTTCCTGGACACCAAGCACGCCGCCGACCGGCTGGCCAAGAAGCTGCTGGCCGTCGGGGTGCGCGCCTCGGCCCTGCACGGCGGGAAGTCCCAGTCCCAGCGGACCCGGACCCTGGCCCGGTTCAAGGACGGCGAGGTCACGGTCCTGGTGGCCACCAACGTCGCCGCCCGCGGCATCCACGTCGACAACCTCGACCTCGTCGTCAACGTGGACCCGCCCGGCGACCACAAGGACTACCTGCACCGGGGCGGCCGTACCGCCCGGGCCGGCGAGTCGGGCACCGTCGTCACGCTGGTCCTGCCGCACCAGCGGCGCGAGACGGCCCGGCTGATGGCCGACGCCGGGATCACGCCGCGGATCACCCGGGTCCGCTCGGGCGAGGCCGAACTGAGCCGTATCACCGGCGCCCAGGCGCCCTCGGGCGTGCCCGTCGTCCTCACCCCGCCGCCCGCCGAGAACCGCCCCGCCCGCACCGGTACCGCCTCGCGCTCCCGGCGCGCCAGGCCCTCCCGGGGCCGCCGCCGCTGAACCGCCGCACGGGGCGGCACGGAGCGCGATCCGCGCTCAGTGCCGCCCCGTTCGTGTCTCCCCGTGTCGCTACGGGTCGCTCCGCGCCGGAGACAGGAGCGGTCGGGCCCGCGAACCGACGGACCGGGCGCCGTCGGACATGCCCGGCCGCTCCACTCGCCCGGCGCGGCCGGGCCCTCCGAGGCGGATGCCGCTTCGACGGGCCCTACGTGTCGCCCAACACCGGAGACAACCGCACCACCGTCCCCTCCCCATTTGCCGACAGCAGCAGGGAACCGTCCGGGGCGGTGGCGAGGCCCGCGAAGCGGTGGGCCAGGCCCGGGAGTTGGTGGGTGAAGAGGGCGGGGGCAGGGCGGGGGGCGGTGCCCGGAGGGAGGCCGACTGGTAGGGACTCGGCCGCGATACGTGCCGTGCCCGTCGTCAGGGAGAGCGACCACAGCCGGCGGTGCTCGGTGTCCACGGTGAAGAGTTCGTCGCCGTGGACGGCGAGGCCCTGCGGGGCGCCGAGCCCCTCCGCGACCGGTACCGCCTCGCCGTCGTCGATGCGCAGGATCGCTCCGCGCCGGTCGTCGCTGACGTAGCAGCGCTGCTCGGCGTCGAAGGCCACGTCCACGGGGTGGTCGAGGCCCTCGGCGAGGACGGTCACCGTGTCGGCCTCGTCGATGGCGATGACCCGGCTGGCGCCTGTCTCGGCGACGACCAGGGCGCCGTCGGACCGGGTCGCGATGCCCAGGGGCTGGTTCAGTCCGTTCGCCCTGGTCCGGGTCGTCCCGGCGGCGGGGTCGTAGGTCTGGACGGTGCCGAACTGCGAGGTGGTGTGCAGGAGTTCACCGTCGGCGGTGATGCCGTGGAAGAAGGGCTGGAGGATCTCCGTCGCGACGTCGCCCGAGCCGCCCTCGTCGGGTTGTTCCGGCCGGGCCAGCCGGTAGTGGTCGGCCGCGTACACCGTGCCGCCGAGGTCGATCGTCACGCCGTAGGGGCCGTCCAGGCCGCGGGGCACGACCGGGCGGGTGCGGCCGTCGGGACGCAGTTCCGTGATGCCGCCGCTGGCGAAGCTGGAGACGAACATGCGGTTCTCCGCGTCGAACGCGGCGTTGTCCAGGCCCGTGACCCCGCTGGTGACCAGTGAGCGCGCGCCCGTGCCGTGCAGGTCGACGCGGGTGACGATGCCCTCGGGGCCGCGGGACAGGACGTTGAGGACGCCGCCCAGGTCGAAGCGGACCGCGACCGGGTCGTGCACGTCCTCGGCGACCACCTCGGGCACCCCGCCGTCGGGCGGGATGCGCCAGACCTGTCTGCTGATCATGTGCGGGTAGTAGAGGCAGCCGTCCGGGCCCAGCTGCATCGCGTTGCCGAAGGCCAGCCCGTCGGTGAGGACGACCGGGTCGCCGCCCCCGGGGAAGAGTTCCAGCAGCCGGCCGTTCATCTTCATCTCGTTCACGAAGAGCCGGTCGCCGACGCAGGTGATGCCGTTGGGGACCCGCACCTCCTCGGAGACCAGGGTGTATTCGCCCTCAGGGCCGCGGCGCCACACCCGGCCGGGGACCAGGTCGGCGATGTACATCGAGCCGTCCGCCCCGAAGGCCAGGTCGTCGGGCGACTCGACGGGGCTGTCCATCGGGACGACGACCTCGATGTCCCCGGTGGCCGGGTCCACGGCGCTGATCTTCCCGGCCAGGAACTGGGCGACGTACAGCCGGCCGTCCGGGCCGAACGCCACGCCGTTGGAACCCCACAGCGGGTTCGGTGAGTTGAGGCGGCCGGCCCGCCGGCCGGGGCTGCGCATCTCACTCGCGTCGTACCTGCTCGAACCACCCGTCACGACCCCAGCACCTCGTCCATGCCGCCCTCCGCGCGCCAGCGCCGGATCAGCTCGTAGAACGCGACCGGGCCGTCGCCGTAGGACTCGCTGCGGGGTCTGGGCATGCCCTCGGCGTTGTAGTAGCCGGGGGTGCACTCGGACTGGAACGTGTACAGGTCCGCCGACTTCTGACGGATCGTGTCCCCCCAGGCGGCCTCCGCCTTGGCCGTCGGCTCCACGCACGGGGCCTGGCGCTTCACCGCTTCGGCGATCACCTCGGCGACATGGGTGGCCTGTTCGTCCAGGACGTGCACATAGTTCACGGAGCTGGCGCTCTGCACGGAGCCCAGCATGAACAGGTTGGGGAAGCCCCGGCTGTAGAAGCCGTGCAGGGTTCTCGGGCCGGTCTTCCGCCAGGAGTCCAGCAGGGCGATGCCGTCCCTGCCGTAGGCGGGGAGCTGCCCGGACAGCAGCCCGGAGACGCCGACCTCGAAGCCGGTGCCGAAGACGACGCAGTCCACCTCGTACTCCACCCCGCCGACCACGACTGCGTGCTCGGTGATCCGCTCGACGCCCCCGTGGTCGGCCGTGTCCACGAGGGTGACGTTCGGCCGGTTGAAGGTCTCCAGGTACAGGTCGCTGAAGGTGGGCCGCTTGCACATGTAGCGGTACCAGGGCTTGAGTTTCTCGGCCGTCTCCGGGTCCTCGACGATGCTCTCCACCCGGGCCCGCAGCTCGTTCATCTTCTGGAAGTCGGCGATCTCCTCCAGGCGTTCGCGCTCCTCGGGCGTGAGGGCGTCGTAGTTGTTGGTCGGGATGAGCTTCTGCTGGAGGCGGGCGCTGCTGGTCCAGCCGTCGGCGACCAGGTCCTCCTCGGCCCGGCCGCCCGTGACGACCGCGAGGAAGTTGTCCCTGCGCTCCCGGGCCCAGCCCGGCTTCAGCGCGTCCGCCCACTCGGGGTCCGTGGGGCGCTGTCCGCGCACGTCCACGGAGGACGGGGTGCGCTGGAACACGTACAGGTGCCGGGCGTCCCGGCCGAGGTGCGGGACGACCTGGATGGCCGTGGCGCCCGTGCCGATGAGGGCCACGCGCTTTTCGGCGAGCCCTGTCAGACCGCCGTTGGCGTCGCCGCCGGTGTAGTCGTAGTCCCAGCGGCTGGTGTGGAACATGTGCCCCTTGAAGGTCTCGATGCCTTCGATCCCGGGCAGTTTGGGCTGGCTGAGCAGGCCGGTCGCCACGACGACGTGCCGGGCGGTCATCCGGTCGCCGCGATCGGTGCCGATGACCCACACGGACTCCGCCTCGTCAAAGCGGAGTTCGCTCACCTGGGTCCGCAGACACGCGTCGCGGTAGAGGTCGAAGTGCCGTGCGATCGCCCCGGCGTGCTCCCTGATCTCCTCGCCCGGCGCGTACTTCCACTTCGGGACGTAGCCGAGCTCCTCCAGCAGGGGCAGATAGACGTAGGACTCGATGTCGCAGTGGATCCCCGGGTAGCGGTTCCAGTACCAGGTGCCGCCGAAGTCGGCACCCTTCTCGATGATCCGGATGTCCCGCAGGCCCGCCTGGCGCAGCCGGGCGGCGGCGAGCAGGCCGCCGAATCCGCCGCCGACGACCACCACCTCGACATGGTCGTGCAGGGGCTCCCTGGTGAATCCGGGCTCGGCGTGCGGGTCCTCGTCGAAGTGGCCGAACTCGCCCGCGGTACGGCGGTACTGGCGGTTGCCGTCCGGGCGGATCCGCCGGTCGCGCTCGGCGCGGTACCGCTCGCGCAGGGCGTCCGGGTCGAAGCCGAGGGTGTGGGGGGTGGACATGGTGTCCTCTTCCTCTCGTACCTCTCGCGGAGGTTGGGGGGCCAAGGCGGTCAGACGGCGGCCCAGGCGTTGTCCACCGGCAGGATGACGCCGTTGACTCCGCTCGCCGCGTCGGACGCGAGATAGACGATGGCGGCGGCCTGCTCCTCCGGTTCGCAGATGCGGCCCATGCTGACGAAGTGCCTGCCGATGACGGACGGCCCGTGGGCCTCCGGGTCGATGTGGACATCGGCCGTGATGTCGGTGGCCGTGCCGCCCGGGGCTATGGCGTTGGCGCGGATGCCCTGGTCCCGGTACATCACCGCGAGGGAGCGGGTGAGTCCGAGGACCCCGTGCTTGGAGACGGTGTACGCCGTCCCGGCCGCGCTGCCCCGCAGCGACGCCTCGGACGCGGTGTTGACGATGGCCCCGCCGCCCGCGGCGATCATGTGCGGCAGGGCGGCCCGGGTCAGCAGGAACGGCGCGGTGAGATTGATCCGCAGCGTCCGCTCCCACTCGGCGTCGGTGACGTCCGCCGTGGCGGACATGCTGTCCATGACGCCCGCGTTGTTGACCAGGATGTCGATGCCGCCGAAGGTGCCGGTCGCGGCGGTCACGACCGCGTCGGCCACCGCGGCGTCGCTCAGATCTCCCGTGACGGCGACGGCCGTTCCGCCCGCGGCCTCGATGGCTTCGACGACGCTCTTGGCGCCCTGCGCGTTCAGGTCGGCGACCACGACCTTCGCTCCCTCTTCGGCGAACCGCAGGGCGGTGGCGCGGCCGATGCCGGAGGCGGCTCCGGTGACGATGACGCTCTTGCCTGACAGACCGGTGGCTCCCATGCGGCTCCCTACGTACGGCGCGTTGGCGTGGTGTGGCTTGGTGTGGCGTCAGGCACAGTACTGGTTTTTGTCTCAGTGCGACATAAAGACGCGGTGTGCCAGTAGGTCGTTTCACGCCAGTAAGACGTGGCGCGACGTAAAATAGGGTGAGCACGGCAAGCCGAGGAGGGCGCATGGCCGGACGAGCAGGTGGTGCCATGGGGCGGCCACCGCTGACGGAGCGGCGGCGCGCCGAGACGCGTATGGAGATCGCCGAGGAGGCGGTCCGGCTCTTCGCCGCCAAGGGCGTGGCGGCGGTGACCGCGGAGGACATCGCCTCCGCCTCGGGGGTGTCGACGCGCACGCTGTGGCGGTACTTCCGCTCCAAGGAGGAGTGCGTGCGCCCCCTGCTCACCACGGGCCTGGAGCTGCTGACGGAGCATCTGCGGGAGGGCCGGGACGAGCACGGCTCACTCGCCGATGCGATCCTGAGCGTCCCGTACGACGACGACGCCACATCCCGGCTGCGGACCCTGGGCGACCTGCTCCTCCTGTGCCGTGAGGAGCCGGGGCTGCGCGCGGTGTGGCTGGAGGCGCACTACGACGCGGAGGCGACGTTCGCCGCGATGATCGCGGACCGTACGGGCCGGCCCGTCGGCGATCTCGCGGTCCGGGTGGAGGCGGGCGTGCTGAACACCGCGATGCGCATCGCGGTGGAGGACTGGGCGCTGCGGTCCGACGCGACGGCGGGACCGTCCCTGGCGGAGACCGTCAGGCGGGCGTTGCGGA
The DNA here is from genome assembly GCF_053643595.1 of Streptomyces sp. NPDC055506. NCBI lineage: Bacteria > Bacillati > Actinomycetota > Actinomycetes > Kitasatosporales > Streptomycetaceae > Streptomyces > Streptomyces sp. NPDC055506. Next base: position 19,999 of record NZ_JBSHKH010000130.1, read on the forward strand.
TGGTGGAGGCCGTCGAGAAGCACTGACCGGGCGGACCGGGCTGCTCAGGCGCCGGCCCGGGGCTCCCCGAACCAGCGCCGCAGCGCGCTGACCAGGGTGGTCTCCGGGGCCGCCTCGGGGGGCCAGGCGACATAGCCGTCGGGGCGGACGAGCAGCGGAGCGGGCACCTCCGGTGAGACCGGCTCGGCGGCCAGTACGGCGACACGGTCGTGCCATGCCCGGGCCTGCGAGGCGAGTGCGGCCTGGCCGGCGGTGTGGATCAGGACCGCGTGGCCCTCCTGCTGGAGCGTGGCCAGACGGACCGTGCCGCCGCCGTCCTGCCGCGGGCGTTCCAGGATCAGATCGGGGCAGGCGCGGCCGAGGAGACCGGCCGGCCCGGACCCCTCGAGACGGAGCCCACGCTGCCGGCCGGGACCCGGCACGGCGCCGGGCGCTGAAGCGCCGGGTGCCCCGGGCGGGTTCGGCGGCTAGGCGCCCCCCGTGCTGTAGGGGCACTTCGAGCCCTCGGTGGGTGACGCGGTGGTGGCGTGGGACGTCACCGGGGTCACGGTGTGCGGCTTGTGCTCGCGTGAGCGCAGACGGACCGTCACGTCCCGCAGGGGCCGCAGGGAGATGACGGGGGAGCCGTAGCCCAGGGCGGCGCCGGGGACGAGGTTGAGCTTGAAGCGCTGGTTGATCATCGCCACGATGATCCGCAGTTCGAGCAGCGCCATGGCGTTGCCGACGCACTGCCGCGGGCCCGCCCCGAAGGGGAAGTACGCCATGCGCGGGCGTTCCCGCACGGCCTGCGGGGTGAAGCGGTAGGGGTCGAAGGCCACCGGGTTGTCCCAGTGGCGCGGGTTGTGGTGCGAGGCGAGCGGCGAGAGCAGGATCGACGAGCCGGCCTCGATGTCGTAGCCGTCGAGGGTGTCGGGGCCGACGGCCGCCCTCGGGAAGATCCAGATCGGCGGGTACATCCGCAGGCTCTCGTCCACCACCATCCGCGTGTACGTCAGCCCGGCCGCGCTGTCCGCGTCGAGGGTGGCGCCGCCCAGCTCGCGGCCGATCTCCTCGTCCAGCTCCTCCTGGACCTGCGGGTGGTTGGCGATCGACAGCAGCGTCCAGCACAGGGACACGGCCGTGGTCTCGTGGCCCGCCAGATAGATGGTGAGCAGTTCGTCCCGCAGCTGCCGGTCGGTCCACGGCTCCCCGGTCGCCGGGTCCTCGGCCTGCTCCATCAGGGCGATCAGCGGGCCCTCGCCGGTCCGCGCGTAGTTCTCCCGGACGTCCGCGACGACCTTGTCGAAGACCTGGTGGATGTTCGCGATCTTGCGGTTGCGTGCGGTCGGCAGCCAGGACGGCAGCATCTCGGACGGGGTGCCCCGCCGGAACATCACCTCCACCACGTCGTCGACGATCCGCTTCAGCGCGGGCGCGTCGGGCTTGATGTCGTAGGCGAACAGCGAGCGGCTGAGGGTGACCAGGGTGAGCCGCAGCATCTCGGCCATCAGGTCCACCGGCTCGTCGCGCGCGGCCCTCGCCTCCCACTCGTCGAGCATCTCGGTCGTCGCCTCGACGATGTTGGGGACGATGTCGGTGACCGCGTTCTTCAGGAACACCGGCTGCACCGCCCGGCGGTGCCCCCGCCAGAACTCGCCGTCCGTGGTCAGCAGGCCCTTGCCCATGACCACGCCGAACTGCTCGTACAGCGGCCCGCGCACATAGTTGGCGTTGTTCTCCACCAGCACCCTGCGGACCGCGTCGGGGCTGGTGGCCTGGTGGACCGTCATCGGCCCGAGCCGCATCCGGACCAGCTCGCCGTGGTCGCGCTGGAGGCCGAGCAGGAACTCGGCGGTGTTGCGGCGCCACGGGCCGAGACTGCCGAGGACGGGAGCGCCCTTCGGGCCGGGGGCGGTGCGGGCAGGGGTGGCGGTGACGGTGTTCATCGAAGGTCCTTACCTGCGGGAGCGGTTCGGGTCAGGGGCGCCGTACGCCGGGGGCCGCCGCGCGGCACCGGGAACGCGCGCCGTACGAAGAGGTGGTCGAAGACCACGTCCGGGGCCAGGCGGCGCAGCGCGATGGTGCTCCGGGCGAGGAAGCCGACGGTGTAGCGGGCGCGGGGGCGGCGGGTGCGGGCCGCGCGGGTCACGACGCGGGCGACGTCGTCGGCCTGGACGGCGAAGGTGCCCGCCAGGGTGCGGCGGCTGCCGGTGTAGATGGCCTCGAAGTACTCGGCGGTGCGCTGCCGGAACTCGTCGTACACCGCGCTGACGGAGGGGAGGTTGTCCACGTACGTCGCGCCGAAGTTGGTGGTGCGCACCGGCCCCGGCTCGATGACGACGACCTTGACGCCGAAGCCGGCCGTCTCCAGCCGCAGCGCGTCGCTCAGCGCCTCGACGGCGTGCTTGGACGCCTGGTAGAAGCCGCCGCCGGGGACCGCGTAGCGGCCGAAGATCGAGGAGATGTTGACGACGGTGCCCCGCCCGGCGGCCCGCATCCCGGGCAGGACCAGCTGGCTGAGACGGGCCAGCCCGAACACGTTCGTCTCGAACTGCCGCCGCATCTCTGACAGTCCGATCTCCTCCACGACTCCGGAGGCGGCGAACCCCGCGCTGTTCACGAGCGTGCCCACCGACCCGTGCTCGGCCTCGACGGCGTCGACGGCCGCGCGCATGCTGTCCTCGTCGGTGACGTCGAGCCGCAGGGTGCGGATGCCCTCGGCGGCCAGTGGGGAGAGGGTCTCGGGCCTGCGTGCGGTGGCGTACACGGTCATTCCCGCGCGGTGCATCCTGAGGGCGCAGGCACGGCCGATGCCGGATGAGCAGCCCGTGATCAGTACCGGGCTCGGTTCTGTGGGCGAGGTCTTGGTGGGCAAGGTCTCGGTGTGCAAGGTCTCCCTCATCTTCCGTTTCGGGCGGGGCATTTCGGAAAGGAGGCGGATATGTATCACCGGATCGTGGCAGCGAAGCTGCGCAAGGCGTTTTCCGACATCAACTCCGGCAATTGGCAGTCCATGGTGGACACGCTCGCACCGGATTTCACTTATGTTTTCTACGGGGAGCACGCGCTCTCCGGTGAGCGGCATACCGTCGAATCCATGAGCCTGTGGTGGCAGCGGGTCTTCCGCCTCATTCCGGACGCGGAGTTCGAGCCACTGGAGATCATCATTTCCGGCGGCCCCTGGCTGACGAAGGTCGCCACCCGCGTCCGGATCGGCGGCCCGCTGCCGGACGGTTCCCGCTACGACAACGTGATGACGCAGTTCATGTATCTCAAGTGGGGGCGTATCACCGAGATCCACACCTTGGAGGACACCGTCGTCCTGCAGCGGGCCCTGGAC
>NZ_JBSHKH010000131.1:0-22964 GCF_053643595.1 Streptomyces sp. NPDC055506
CCCCCGGCCTATGCCCACCCACCACCCGACACGGTCAGTCAAAAGGCCGGGCTCGCCCCCACCAGCCCGTCCGGCGCTTGAGGACGAGGCCGTTCAGGCCGAAGCGGGGTCTGGGGGCGCAGCCCTCAGCGGGGTCGAAGGGGCGGAGCCCCTGGGATGGGACGGGTAGGGGCGGCGGGGGCGAAAAACCCCACCGCCCGCACCACCTCACACGTACTTCTTCAACTCCCGCCGAGCCAGCGACCGCTGATGCACCTCATCGGGCCCGTCCGCGATCATCAGCGTCCGCGCCCCCGCGTACAGCTCCGCCAGCGGGAAGTCCTGACTGACACCCCCCGCACCGTGCAACTGGATCGCCCGGTCGAGAATGTCCACCACCGCCCGAGGCGTAGCGATCTTGATCGACTGGATCTCGGTGTGCGCGCCCTTGTTCCCGACCGTGTCCATCAGCCAGGCCGTCTTCAGCACCAGCAGCCGCAACTGCTCGACCGTCACCCGCGCGTCCGCGATCCAGTTGTGCACCACGCCCTGCTGAGCCAGCGCCTTCCCGAAGGCCGTACGGGACACCGCCCGCCGGCACATCAGCTCGATCGCCCGCTCCGCCATGCCGATCAGCCGCATGCAGTGGTGGATCCGGCCGGGACCCAGTCGGGCCTGCGCGATGGCGAAGCCGCCGCCCTCCTCGCCGATCAGATTCGACGCCGGCACGCGAGCCCGGTCGAAGATCACCTCGGCGTGACCGCCGTGGTAGTGGTCCTCATAGCCGAAGACCTGCATCGCCCTCTTGATCGTGACACCCGGCGTGTCACGGGGGACCAGCACCATGGACTGCTGACGGCGGATGTCGTCCCCGTCCGGGTCCGTCTTGCCCATCACGATGAAGATCTTGCAGTCGGGGTGCATCGCTCCGGAGATGTACCACTTGCGGCCGGTGATGACGTACTCGTCGCCGTCCCGCTCGATGTGGGTGGTGATGTTGGTGGCGTCCGAGGAGGCCACCTCCGGCTCGGTCATCGCGAACGCCGAGCGGATCTCGCCCGCCAGCAGCGGCTCCAGCCACTGCTTCCGCTGCTGCTCGTCGCCGAACTGAGTCAGCACCTCCATGTTCCCGGTGTCGGGCGCCGCACAGTTGGTCACCGTCGGCGCCAGCTGCGGGGACCTGCCCATGATCTCGGCGAGCGGCGCGTACTGGAGGTTGGTGAGCCCGGCCCCGTACTCGGAGTCCGGCAGGAAGAGGTTCCACAGGCCCTGCCTGCGCGCCTCGGCCTTCAGCTCCTCCACCACGGGCACGGTTTCCCACGGGGAGGTGAGCGAGGCGCGCTGCTCGTCGGCCACCGCCTCGGCCGGATAGACGTACTCGTCCATGAACGTGAGCAGCTTGGCGCGCAGCTCCTCGGTGCGTGCGTCGAACGCGAAGTCCATACGGATCAGCCCTCCTGAAGGCCCTCGTGAAGCGTGGTCAGCCCGTGCCGGACGAAGACGGGCACGAGGTCGCCGATGCGGTCGAACCCGCGCCCGACCGTCTGGCCGAGCGTGTAGCGGTAGTGGATGCCCTCGAGGATCACGGCGAGCTTGAACCAGGCGAACGCCGTGTACCAGGAGACCGCGGAGACGTCGCGCCCCGAGCGCGCGGCGTACCGCTCGATGAGTTCGGACGGCGCCGGATGCCCGGGGGCCTCGGCGGTCGTGGAGACGGGGGACTCGGGCATGCCCAGCGGCATGCTGTACATCACCAGCAGACCGAGGTCGGTGAGCGGGTCGCCCAGCGTCGACATCTCCCAGTCGAGGATGGCCTTGATCTGGTCGTCCTCGCCGATCAGCACGTTGTCGAGCCGGTAGTCGCCGTGCACGACGGCCGGCGCGGGGGAGCGGGGCAGATCCCGGCCGAGGGCGGCGTGCAGTTCGTCGATACCGTCCAGCTCGCGGTTGCGGGAGGCGTCCAGCTGCTTGCCCCAGCGCCGCAGCTGCCGGTCCAGGAAGCCCTCGGGCCGCCCGAAGTCCGCGAGGCCGGCCTCCCCCGGGTCCACCGCGTGCAGCTCCACCAGCGTGTCCACCAGGTTCAGCACCGCGCCCCGGGTCCGCTCCGGACCGAGCGGGGCGAGCTGGTCGGCGGTGCGATAGGGGGTGCCCTCGACGAACTCCATGACGTAGAAGGGCGACCCGAGCACCTCCTCGTCCTCGCACAGCAGCACCGGCCGCGGAACCGGCACGGCGGTCGGATACAGCCCGCTGATCACCCGGTGCTCGCGCTTCATGTCGTGCGCGGTGGCCAGCACATGGCCGAGCGGAGGCCGCCGTACGACCCAGCGCGCGGTGCCGTCGGAGACCGCGTACGTGAGATTCGACCGTCCGCCCTCGATCAGCCGGCCGGACAGCGGGCCGTTCACCAGGCCGGGGCGCTCCTGGTCGAGCAGGCCGCGAAGCCGGTCGAGATCGAGTCCGGGCGGGTGGTCGGGGCTCATGCGTCGCTCCTACGGGGAGATGGACGGTACCCGACTCATGATGCCGACCGGTCGGTATGTCGTCCAGAGGGGGGCCGAAACGTGATCGGAGCCACGATAGGCCGACGGCTCCTCCCGCGGGGCGCCGGGGAGGCCCAGGAGCCCGCGCCGCTTCGTTCAGGCCATCCGGCTTGCGGGCCGTGCGGGGAGCCCGGAAGGTCGGAGCCATGAAGGCCATCAGCTACTCACGGTACGGCGGACCCGAGGTGCTGGCGTTCGGGGAAGTCCGCGATCCCAAGGTCGGCCCGGACGCCGTACTGGTGAAAGTGCGGGCGGCGGCCGTGAACCCCGTCGACTGGAAGGCCCGCGAGGGCTACCTCGACGCCATCCTCGAACCCGCCTTCCCCGTGGTGCCCGGCTGGGACGTCTCGGGCGTCGTCGTACGGCCCGGTGTGGCCGTCTCGGAGTTCGACGTCGGGGACGAGGTCATCGGGTACGTACGCGAGGACTTCCTCTCCCGTGGCACCTTCGCCGAGTACGTGGCCGCGCCCCTGCGCACGCTCGCCCGCAAGCCGCGCAACCTCTCCTTCGAGGAAGCGGCCGGACTGCCGCTGGTCGGGCTCACCGCCTACCAGGTGCTGCTCAAGGTGCTCCAGGTGAAGCGGGGCGAGACCGTCCTGGTGCACGCGGCGGCCGGCGGCGTCGGCTCGATCGCCGTACAGCTCGGCACCCACCTCGGCGCCCGGGTGATCGGTACGGCGAGCGAGCCCAACCACGACTTCGTGCGGGGCCTCGGAGGTGAGCCGGTGACGTACGGCGAGGGCCTGGGCGAGCGGGTGCGGGGGCTGGCACCAGAGGGTGTCGACGCGGTGTTCGACACGGTCGGCGGTGACGCGCTGAAGGTCTCGGCGAACCTGCTGGCCCCCGAGGGCCGCCTGGTGTCGATCGCCGACGGCGACGTCGTGAACTACGGCGGCCGCTACTACTTCGTACGCCCCGACGCCGAGGACCTCCAGCGGCTGTCCGAACTGGCGGAAGGGGGCGTGGTGAGCGTGCACGTCTCCGAGACGTTCCCGCTGGAGCGGGCGGCGGACGCGCATCAGCTGAACCAGGAGGGCCGGACCCGCGGCAAGATCGTCGTCACGGTGGACTGGGAGACGGAGGGGGAGTAGCGCCGCCCGTAGCCGCCCGCACCCGGGGCTGTGTCTAGAGAACGAGGGCGGCCCCGCACACCGCCATCGCGACCGTGCACAGCACCGCGGCCGTGGCGTGCCGGGGCGCGAACGCCGCCGGGATGCCGGAGGCGGAGAGGGTGCGGATCCGGCGGTGGGCGACGCCGAGGAAGCCCAGCCACAGGACACAGCACAGCGCGCACGCGACGACCCCGGCCACCGACGCGCCACCGTGCAGCGCGGTCTTCACGGCGAGCACGGCCGAGACCGTGCCGGAGAGCGTCGTACGACGCCACGCGAGCCGGGTCCGCTCGGGCTGGAGCCCGGGGTCGCGGTCAGGGGTCCGAGACACGCTGCCGGCCACGCTCACCCCTCCCACCCCACGAGCACCACGAGCACCATCGCGACGGCCACGACCGCGACGACGAGGCTCAGCAACGCCGGGAACCGGGACACCGGCAGATCCTCGCCCCGGCGCATCGCCCGCTCGCAGCGCACCCAGTGGTTGACCGCCCGCAGCGAGCACAGCACCCCCGCGGCGAGCAGCGCGAGGGCCAGCCCCACCCGCCAGCCCCAGCGCAGGTCCGGCAGGAACTGGTCCACGGCGAAGCCGCCGCCGATCAGCGCGAGGGCGGTGCGCAGCCAGGCCAGGAAGGTGCGTTCGTTCGCCAGTGAGAACCGGTAGTCGGGCGCCTCGCCGTCCTGCCGGACCTCGGCGGGCGCGAACCACAACCGGACGTTCCGTACGAACTCGATCACGTGCGCGACCCTACCCGGGAGGCGATCGCCGGCCGCCGGCGCCGGCTACGGCCTCGCCCGGAACGCCTTGAGCCGCTCGTACGCCGCCAGCCCGTCCGGCACCCACTCCCAGTCACCGAGGCGCCGCTCCACCTCGTCCTCGGGCAGGAAGTCGTGCCAGGCCACCTCCTCGGCCTGCGGCCGCACGGGAAGCTCGCAGCGGACCTCGTACACCGCCGACCACCAGCTCTGGCCGGCGCCGTTGTCGTAGAGGAACTTGAAGAGGTACCGCGGGTCCGGCAGGCCGGTCACGCCCAGTTCCTCCTCGGCCTCGCGCAGGGCCGCCGTGTCGTAGGCCTCGCCCGCGCCGACCACGCCGCCGACGAACATGTCGTAGAGGGAGGGGAAGACCAGCTTGGTGGGTGTCCGCCGGTGCACGAAGAGACGCCCCTCGGCGTCCCGGGCCTGGACGAACACACAGCGGTGCCGCAGGCCCTCCGCGTAGACCTCGCCTCGGGGCAACTGCCCGATGACCTGGTCGTTCTCGTCGACGATGTCGAGGATCTCGTCAGCAGCGCTCATGCCCTCATCCAAGCAGTGAGCGGCGCCCGGATCACTGGGGCTGCGGCTGTGCCTGCAGCTTCCCCACATGGGCCCGCTTCGCCAGCCCGTGCGGCATCGCCGGATGCAGCCCCAGCAGCACGATCCCGGCGACCACGGCAAGCAGACCGCCCGCCTCCCAGCTCAGGGCCACCGCGTCGGTCCGCAGCCGGTCGCCGAGGAAACCGACGCCGCAGATGATCCCGGCGAGCGGCTGGGCCGCGGTCAGGGCGGGCAGCGACTTGCGCAGGGAGGCGGTCTCGAAGGCGCTCTGCACGAGGACCAGCCCCGTGACGCCCAGCGCGAGGACCGCGTACGGCTGCCAGCCGGTCAGCAGCTCGGCGAAGCCGCCGTCGGAGAACTTCTGCCCGCTCACCCGGGTCAGCGCGTCCTGCACGCCGTACAGCAGCCCGGCGGCCAGGGCCAGCAGCACGGGCCCGGAGCTGAGCCGCGAGCGCTTGGCGTGCGTGGTGAGCACGAGTGCGAGACCGACCATGGCCCCGATGATCAGCCACTGCCGCACCGGATCCGCCGTCGCGGCTCCGCCCTGCGGCTGGCCCGCCACGATGAACGCGGTCACTCCGCCCGCCAGCAGCAGGAGGCCCGCCCAGCCCTGGCGGCCCAGTGGCTGCCTGGTCTGCCTGCGGGAGAGCGCGAGCGCGAACAGCAGGTTGGTCGCCAGCAGCGGCTCCACCAGGGACAGCTCGCCCTGCCCGAGGGCGGCGGCGCCCAGCGCCATGCCGACCACCATCAGCGCGATGCCGCCGAGCCAGCGGGGCACCTTCACCAGGTCGATCAGCAGGCGGAAGGAGAGGAAGTCGCTCAGGGGAGCCCGCTGGGCCGCGTTCTGCTGCAGGACGAAGCCGAAGCCAAGACAGCAGGCGGCGCTCAGGGCGAGCACGAGTACTAGAACCGACACGCGGTGTACCTCGATCATCAGGTCGGGTTCACGGTTGCGTAGGGGCCGACTGTACCGGCCGGCTCCGCCCGGCGCGCCCGTACGTCCTGCCATGGTCCGGGTCGAAACGGGCTAACGCTATGACGTACGTCACAAAGGGCGAAACGGAAAAATCGGATGTCGGTCTCATGCTCCTCTCACTCCCCGTTGATCACAAAACCCTCACGAGTCACACCACTTGACGCGTGTAACGCGATGGCGGCCCTTGACGTCAACCGTTGGCGGGGGGTTGGCTGTGCGTGATCAGTTCATGGCATTGCGCACACCCGCGCCCCCTCGACCGCCGTGAGCCGAAACACCAGAAGAGCGCGTGAGGAAGTCCCGCGGTGTCCCCACCCCCGCCTCCCCTCGGCCGTGGCCGCAGACGTGCGGCACAGGCCTTCGACGAGGCCCTCGACGACGCCGACCTCGTGACCGCGCGCGCCGCGCTGGCGCAGGGCCGCTGGCAGCACGTCCGTTCCCTGCTGGTCCGCACCGGGGACGACTGGGACCGCCGCGGCCACCGGATCACGGTCCTGGCGGCCGAGTCCTACTGCGCCGCTTGGGCCCGTGAGTGGCTGCTCGCCGAACCCGAGTCCGCCGACGCCTCCGTCCTGCTCGCCCTCGCCGAGGTCCGGCGGGTGCTGCGCGGCAAGGGCAAGCCGGTCCGCGCCCGCGAGGCCTGCGAGACCGCCGCCGCCCGCGCCCCGGCCGACCCCACCCCCTGGCTCGGCCTGCTCATGCTGGAGTGCGCGACCGGCAGGGACCTGGACGTGGTCCGGCAGTTCGAGGCGGTCCGCGGCCGGTACGCCGACCACCACCACGCCCACCACTTGATGGTCGCCCGGCTCGCCGCCCGCCGCACCGACGCCGGCCCGGACCCGTTGCACGAGGTCTACGACTTCGCCAACTGGGCCGCCGAACAGGCACCGGCCGACTCCCCGCTCGCGATCCTGCCCGTCATCGCCCACGCCGAGCGCTACCGGGTGCTGGCCGCCGCCGGGTACGAGCCCGCCGACCCGGCCGCCTCGGGCCACTGGACCGGCCGCCGCGCCCGGCAGGTGATGAAGGCCGCCTTCGACTGGTGGCTGGAGTGGGAGCTGGAGGGCCACCCGCGCCGGCTGATCGACCTGAACTTCCTCGCCCACGCCAAGTTCTGCGAGGGGCGGGGCGCCGAGGCCGCCGCCCTGTTCCACCGGATCGGCCGGTACGCCACCCCGGCGCCCTGGTCGTACCCGGACCGCGACCCGCACACCGCCTTCGCCGCCGCCCGCGCCGGCGCGCTCGGCACGGCCTGACCCCCGCCACCCCCCAGAAGTGAGGACGCTCTCCCGATGACCACGGACAGTTCGAGTACGAGCACGTCCGCCGCAGGCGGCGGCATCAGTACGTTCAAGGGGCAGGAGCGCGCCCTGCGCGCCGACCGCCTCGGCACCGGGGGACTGCTGCTCTCCGTCCTCGCGGCCACCGCCCCGCTCATGGTGGTCGCTGGTGTCATGCCCACTACATTCGCGGTGATGGGCATCGTCGGCCAGCCGCTGCTCTTCGTCGTCCTCGGCGTCGTCCTGGTCCTGTTCAGCGTGGGCTACGCCGAGATGAGCCGCCACGTCCACAACGCGGGCGCCTTCTACGCCTACATCTCCCGCGGCCTCGGCGGCACGGCCGGCGCGGGCGCCGCCCTGGTCGCCCTCGTCGCCTACAACGCGCTCCAGATCGGCATCTACGGCATCTTCGGCTTCGAGGTCTCCGGGCTCCTCGCCACCTACGCCGACGTGGAGATCGCCTGGTGGATACCGGCCCTGGTGGCCGCCCTCGCCGTCGGACTGCTCGGCTGGCTGAAGATCGACGTCAACGCCCGGGTGCTCGGCGTGCTGCTGGTCATCGAGGTGCTCCTCGTCGTGATCTTCGACGTCGCCGCCCTCGCCGACCCCGGCAAGGAAGGCCTGTCGCTGCACGCCTTCAACCCCGACACGCTCACCGGCGCGGGCGTCGGCACCGCCCTGTGCTTCTGCATCGCCGCGTTCCTCGGCTTCGAGCAGGCCCCCGTCTACGCAGAGGAGACCAGCCGCCCGCACGTCCTGGTGCCGCGCGTGATGTTCTTCGCCGTCGGCGGGGTCGCCGTCTTCTTCGCGCTGAGCAGCTGGGCCCTCACCGTCGCCACCGGCCCCTCCGCGATCGTCGGCACGGCCCAGAAGGAGAGCGCCGGACTGCTGTTCTTCCTCACCGAGTCCCGCCTCGGCGGCACCTTCACCGACGTCCTGCACGTCCTCTTCGTCACCGGCATGTTCGCCGCCCTGCTCAGCTTCCACAACGTCGTCGCCCGGTACGCCTTCGCCATGGGCCGCGAGGGCCTGCTGCCCGCCGCCTTCGGCCGGACCAGCGGCACCAGCGGCGCCCCCGGCACCGGCTCGCTGCTGCAGACAGTCACGGCCGTGGTGGTCGTGATCGCCTTCGCGATCGCCGACGACAAGCCGGTCGGCGACCCGACCGCGCCCGTCCTGCACCTGTTCACCTGGCTCGGCAACATCGGCGCCCTCGGCGTGATCGTGCTGATGGCGGCGGCCTCCCTGTCGGTCGTCGTCTTCTTCGTCCGCCGCGGCGCCGCCGGAGCCCAGGCCTGGCGGCTGGTCACCGCCACGCTGTCCGGCCTCGCCCTGCTCGTGATCGCCGGCTACACGGTGAAGGACTTCGAGGTGCTGGTCGGCGCCGGCCCGGACTCCTCGCTGAGCTGGGTGCTGCCCGGCGTCATCGGCCTCGCCCTGGTCGCGGGCCTGGTCCTGGGCCTGGTGCTGCGCGCCCGCGCCCCCGAGAAGCACGCCCGGATCGGGCTCGGCAACGAGGCGTTCCAGCTCGACAAGGCGGCCTCGTCCTGAGGGTGCCCGCGTAAGAAGTGGTTACGGAAGTCTGACGAGCACCCGCGATCCCTGTCCTGCCGGGGCCGCGGGTGTTCGAATGAGAACGTGAACGCGAAGAGGGGCGACGAGGATGTGAATGGGGGCGTGCACGAGGACGTACAAGACGGCGTGAACGACGGACACCCCGAGGAGCGGGGCACCCCGGTCGGCCGCCGCGTCTTCCTCGGCACCCTCGCCCTGGGCGCCCTCGGCGTCGCCGCCGCGCCCAAGCTGCAGCGCGGCCTGGAGGGCTTCCTCGGCGGCGCCGCCGACAAGGACCCCACCGGCCTGACCGGACTGCTCCCGAACGGGGGCGGCTTCCGCTACTACTCGGTCGCCTCGTCCGTCCCGCGCAAGAACGAGGACACGTACCGGCTCAAGATCGACGGCCTGGTCGAACGCCCCACCACCTACACCCTGGACGCGCTGAATGCTCTCCCGCAGACCCGCATGGTCCGCGACGTCCAGTGCGTCACCGGCTGGCGGGTCCCGGACACGCCGTTCGAAGGCGTACGTCTCTCCCGGCTCCTCGACGCGGCCGGTGTACGCCCCACCGCGAAGGCGATCCGCTTCACCTGCTTCGACGGCACCTACACCGAGAGCCTCACCCTCGCCCAGGCCCGCCGCGCGGACGTCCTGGTCGCCCTGCGCATGCAGGACAAGGACCTCAGCCACTCCCACGGCGGCCCGGTCCGCCTCTACGTGGCGCCCATGTACTTCTACAAGTCCGCCAAGTGGCTCTCCGGCATCACCCTCACCGACGAGGTCGAGCCGGGCTACTGGGAGGAGCGCGGCTACGACGTCGACGCCTGGGTGGGCCGCTCGAACGGACGCGACGATGCACCCACGAGCTGACACCGCGGCCGCGGTCAGCCGCTTCACCCCGGCCGAGCGCTGGATCCACCGCACGACGGCCGCCCTGATGGGCGTCTGCGTACTGACGGCGGCCTGCCTCTACGTCCCCCAGCTCGCCGAACTCGTAGGCCGCCGCGCCCTGGTCGTCACCCTGCACAAGTGGTCGGGCCTCGCCCTGCCCCTCCCGGTCCTGGCAGGACTCGCCTCCCGCGCCTTCCGAACCGACCTCGGCCGGCTCAACCGCTTCGGCCCCCACGACCGCACCTGGCTGCGCGCCGCCCTGCACCGCGACAAACGGTCCGCCTCCCGCCCGGCCGCCAAGTTCAACGCCGGCCAGAAGATCTACGCGGCCTGGATCGCCGGCGCCACCCTCGTCATGCTCGCCACCGGCCTGATGATGTGGTTCACCCACCTCACGCCCCTGCTCTGGCGCACCAGCGCAACCTTCGTCCACGACTGGCTGGCCCTCACGATAGGAATCGTCCTGGCGGGCCACATCGGCATGGCGCTGGCGGACCCGGAAGCGCGCAGGGGAATGAGAACGGGCAGGGTGAGCAGAGAGTGGTCGGACCGCCAGCACCCTCTATGGCGCCGGTAGTTCGTTGCCTTCAGGGGCGCGGGGAACTGCGCGAACAACCACAACGCTCCCGCAGCCCCCGCACCACATCAACCACCTACGGCGCAACGGCAAAATCCAACAGTACCTTGCAAGACCGACTCCGATCCGCGGCCAGGGCAAAAGCAACCTCGGCATCCCCCACGGGAACCACCGCACTCACCAGCCCATCGAACGCCGGCTCCACAGCCAACAACTCCAACGCCGCGTCAAACTCCGTATCGAACCGAAACGCCCCCCGCAGCTCGATCTCCCGGCTCACCACAAGGTTCCCCGCAAACGGACTCTGCCCGGGGGGCAACATCCCCAACTGCACGACAACCCCACCCCGCCGCACCCGCCGCAGACACGCGTCGAGCCCCGCCGCCACCCCGGACGCCTCGATCGCCACATCGACCTCATCGGGCCACCCGGCGTCATCCGGGTCATCGGCCCGCACAACCGTCTCCGCACCGGCGACCCGGGCGTACTCCAACGCCTCGGGCAGCAGGTCCGTCACGGTGACCCGCGCCGCCCCCGCCGCCTTCGCCGCCGCGACCACCAGACACCCGATCGGCCCGGCACCGGTCACCAGAACATGCCGCCCGGCCACGTCCCCGGCCCGTCGCACCGCGTGCAGCCCGACGGACAGCGGCTCGGCGAGCGCGGCCCGGCGCAGCTCCAGACCGTCCGGCAACGCCCGCAACTGCTCACTCGGCACGACCACCTGCGCCGCGAACCCGCCCTGCACATGCGGGAAACGCGCCGCACTGCCCAGATAGCGGGTGTCCCGGCACACGTTCCGCCGCCCGGCCGAGCACTCCGGGCACACTCCGCACGGGGTCGCCGGGTGCACGGCCACGGCCGTACCCGGAATCGGACCCGAGGCGCCGGCCCCGTACGCGAGCACCGTCCCGACGACCTCGTGCCCGAGCACCATCGGCTCCCTGAGCCGGAAGTCCCCGACGCCACCGTGTCGCCAGTAGTGCAGATCGGACCCGCACACCCCGCCGTACCGGACGGCGACCAGCGCCTGCCCCGGCCCGGGCTCGGGAACCGGCAACTGCGCGACCCGGAGGTCGTCCTGACCGTGAATCACACAACCCAGCATCGAAACCTCCTGAATCGTCACAGCAATGGCCACAGCGATGTCACAGCCGATGTCACAGCACGCTCGTCATACCGCCGTCGACGTACAGCACCTGCCCGCTGATGAAGTCGGCGGCCGGGGAGGCGAGGAACAGCACCCCGCCCACCAGGTCCTGCGTACGGCCCCAGCGCCCGGCCGGGGTACGGCGCCGCACCCAGGCGCTGAACTCCTCGTCGTCGACGAGGGGCTTGGTCAGCTCGGTCTCGATGTAGCCCGGGCCGAGCCCGTTGACCTGCACACCGCTCGGGCCCCAGTCCGCGCACATGCCCTTGGTGAGCATCTTCAGCGCGCCCTTGGTCGCCGCGTACGGCGCGATCCCGGGCCGTACGACCTCGCTCTGCAGCGAGCAGATATTGATGATCTTGCCGTGGCCGCGTTCCGTCATCCGGCGCGCCGCCTCCCGGCCGGTCAGGAAGGCGCTGGTCAGATTGGTGTCCAGGATCCGGTGCCAGTCCGAGTCGGTGAACTCCAGCAGCGGGGCGCGCAGTTGCATGCCCGCGTTGTTGACGAGGATGTCGAGCGGGCCCACCCGCTGCTCGACCTCGGCTATCCCGTCCGCCACGGACGATCCGTCGGTCACGTCGAACGCGGCCGTGTGCGCCTTGTCGCCGGGCAGCCCGGCGGCGGCCTCGGCCAGCCGGTCCTTGTCGCGCCCGTTCAGGACGACCGTGCAGCCGGCTTCCGCCAGACCACGGGCGAGGGCGAGTCCGATGCCCCGGCTGGAGCCGGTCACCAGGGCCGTACGGCCGCTGATATCGAACAGGGGGTGAGCAGTCATGGCCGTACCTCTCCTAGATCACCAAGGACAACAGCAGGACGATGCCGCCGGCGACCACCGAGATGATCGTCTCCATGACGGACCAGGTCTTGATGTTCTGGCCGACGGTCAGTCCGAAGTACTCCTTCACCATCCAGAACCCGGCGTCGTTCACATGGCTGAAGAAGAGGGAGCCGGCGCCGATGGCCAGGACGAGAAGGGCCGCGTGCGTCGTCGACATGTCGGCCGCCAGCGGGGCGACCAGACCGGCCGCCGAGACCGTCGCCACCGTCGCCGAACCGGTCGCCAGCCGGATCGCCACCGCGATCAGCCAGGCCAGCAGCAGCGCCGGGATCGACCAGTCCTCGGAGATCTCCAGCACCATCTGGCCCACGCCGGTGTCGATCAGCGTCTGCTTGAAGCCTCCGCCCGCGCCGACGATCAGCAGGATGCCCGCGATGGGCATGAGGCTCTTCTCCACGAGCGGCGAGACGCGCTCCTTGGAGAACCCGGCGGGCCGCAGCAGCGTGAAGATGCCGACCAGTACCGAGGCGAGCAGCGCGATCATCGGGGCGCCGATGACGTCGAAGACGCGCTGGACCGGGTTCTCCGGGTCGTCCACGACGATGTCGACCAGCGCCTTGGCGAGCATCAGGATCACCGGCAGCAGGACCGTGAACAGCGTGGCGCCGAAGCCGGGGCGCTTCTCCAGGTCCTCGGAGGCGCGCTGCGGAATCATGTTGTCGGGGGCGGGCACGTCCACCCAGCGGGCGGCGTACTTCGAGAACACCGGACCGGCGATGATCACCGTGGGAACGGCGACCAGGACACCGAGCGCCAGCGTCACGCCGAGGTCCGCGCCGACCGCGTCGATCGCGACCAGCGGACCGGGGTGCGGCGGCACCAGGCCGTGCATCACGGACAGGCCCGCGAGCGCCGGGATGCCGATGCGCATCAGCGAGTAGTTGCCGCGCTTGGCGACCATCAGCACCACCGGGATCAGCAGCACGATGCCGACCTCGAAGAAGAGCGGCAGTCCGATCACGGAGGCGATCAGCACCATCGCCCACGGCATCGACCGCCCGCCGGCCTTCTCCAGGATGGTGTCGACGATCTGGTCGGCGCCCCCGGAGTCGGCGAGCATCTTGCCGAGGATCGCGCCAAGGGCGATCAGCACGCCGACGCCGGCGACCGTGGTGCCGAGGCCGGCGCTGAAGCTGGTGAGGACCTTGTCCAGCGGAGCCCCGGCGATCGCGCCGAGCGCCAGTGACCCGATGGTCAGCGCCAGGAAGGCGTGCAGCTTGAACTTGGTGATGAGCAGGACGATGACGGCGATGCCCGCCAGCACGGCGATGCCCAGCTGAGCGTGGCCGGCCGAGGTGATCGGCTCGGGTGCGTCCGCTGCCAGCATCTCGACGCTGAGTCTGGTCACGGGTGAGGTGTCCTTGGGGGTGAGGGGAGTCGTAGGAAGGGAGTGCAGGGGCTACTGGACGGGCTCCGGGAGATCCTCGAGCGCGCTCACGGCCCGTTCGGTGATCTCCTCCGGGCTGCCCAGGACGTCCACGCGGACCCCCGCCTCGTCGCTCTCCAGCGGCTGGAGGGTGGCGAACTGGGAGTCGAGCAGCGCCGTGGGCATGAAGTGCCCCTGCCGGTGCGACATCCGGTCCTCGATCAGCGCGCGGTCGCCCGCGAGGTGCACGAAGACCACGCCGGGCGCGGCGGCCCGCAGCCGGTCGCGATACGACCGCTTCAGTGCCGAGCAGCTGACCACCCCGCCGAGCCCGGCCCGCCCGTGCCCCCACGCGCCGATGGCGTCCAGCCAGGGCCAGCGGTCCTCGTCGGTGAGTGGCGTACCGGCCGACATCTTGGCGATGTTGGCCTCCGGGTGGAAGTCGTCGCCCTCGGCGTAGGGAACGCCGAGCCGGGCCGCGAGCAGGGGACCGATGGTGGTCTTGCCGGTGCCCGCGACGCCCATGACCACGACGACGTGGGGGGTGTTCATCGCTGCCTCACTGTCTGCTGTCTTCGTCGACACGTGATGTCGACGCAACTGAAACCCATTAGGTACGACTAATTCAAGAGGCCGTGACAAATAAGTCTGACTTTTTGTCTCCGTGATCTACCCCGTACGCTGAGTGCATGAGCACACCGGGTCGAGGGCTGCACGGCCATGTACTGGACACCCTCGGCCCCGAGATCACGGCCGGCGAGTACCCGCCGGGCAGCGTGCTGCGCACGGACGAGCTGGCCCAGCGTTTCGACGTGTCGCGCTCCGTGATGCGCGAGGCGGTCCGCGTCCTTGAGTCCATGCACCTGGTCGAGTCCCGCCGCCGCGTCGGCGTCACGGTCCGCCCCAAGTCCGAGTGGAACGTCTACGACCCCGAGGTCATCCGCTGGCGCCTGGCCGGCGCCGACCGCGCCGGGCAGCTGCGGTCCCTCACGGTGCTGCGCTCGGCGGTCGAACCGGTCGCGGCGGGCCTCGCCGCCCGGCACGCCACCGCCGAGCAGTGCGCCGAGCTCACCGAGTGCGCCCTCGGCATGGTCGCCAACTCACGCGGCCACAAGCTGGAGGAGTACCTCGTCCACGACGTCGCCTTCCACCGCGCCGTCCTGGCCGCCTCCGGCAACGAGATGTTCGCCCGCCTCGGCGACGTGGTCGCCGAGGTCCTGGCCGGCCGCACCCACCACGACGTGATGTTCGAGGACCCCGACCCGGCAGCCGTCACCCTGCACGTCCAGGTCGCCGAGGCGGTCCGCGCGGGCGACGCGGCCCGCGCGGAGGAACTGACCCGTGAGATCACGGTCGGAGCCCTCCAGGAACTCGACATCCTGGCGCCGTAGTTCCGCTACGGAAGAATCTCCCCGTCCACGTACACCCACGCCCCGTCCACCCGCTCGAACCGGCTCCGCTCATGCAGCGATCCGCCCCGGTACGAGGCCCGGAACGTCACGGTCCCGGTGGTGTGGAACGCGGACCCGTCACCCGTGTCCAGGATCTCCAGGCCCGTCCACCGCATCCCGGGATCGAGGTCCAGCCGCCCGGGCCGCGTCCGCGGATGCCAGGTCCGCAGCAGATACCCCGCGTCCCCCTTCACGAAGGCGCTGTACCGCGACCGCATCAACGCCTCGGCGGTCGGCGCGGCCGATCCTCCGGAGTGGTAGCGCCCACAGCAGTCGCCGTAGGTCCCGGGGCGGCCACAGGTGCAGGAAGGCGTCGTCATGACGGACATTGTCCTAGACGGACCCACCCGTCCGGGGCGAGGGCAGCGGCGGCAGCGTCGTCCCGTACAGCCACAAGTCGAACAGCGCGTCCAGCGGCTCGTCCGTGAACCGCCCCACGTGCGCGGTGAAGTTCGCCGTCGTCACCGCCCCGCCCCGGTGCTGCCCCGCCCACCCGCGCAGCATGCGGAAGAACGCGTCGTCGCCCAGGGCACACCGCACCGCGTGCAGGACGAGCCCGCCCCGCTGGTAGAGACGGTCGTCGAACATCGACTTCCGCCCCGGATCGGCCAGCCGGAGGTCCTGAGGCAGCGAGAACAGCAACCGGTGTGCTGCGGCGGCCAGTTGCTGGGCGCTGCGCCCTCCCGAGCGCTCCGACCACAGCCACTCGGCGTACTTCGCGAACCCCTCGTTCAGCCAGATCTGCCGCCAGTCGGCGATCGACACGCTGTTGCCGAACCACTGGTGCGCCAGCTCGTGCGCGACCAGCCGCTCCGAACCCCGCTCCCCGTCCACGTGGTTGGACCCGAACAGCGACAACCCCTGCGCCTCGACGGGGACGTCCAGCTCCTCCTCGGTCACGACCACCGCGTACTCGTCGAACGGGTACGGCCCGAACAGCTCCTGGAACAGCTCCATCATCGCGGGCTGCCGTGCGAAGTCCCGGGCGAACCGGGGGAGCAGATGTGCCGGAATGTGCCCGTGCTGCGGAACCCCTCCCGGACCCGGGTCACCCAGCAGCACGGTCTGGTACTTCCCGATCGACAGCCCCACCAGGTAGCTGGACGTCGGCGCCGCCTGCTCGTACACCCAGGTCGTCGTCGAGGCCTTCGTCGTGCGGGTCAGCAGGCGTCCACCGGCCACCACCGCGTAGGCCGACGGCGTGGTGACCGAGATGTGGTACGAGGCCTTGTCGGCGGGCCGGTCGTTGCACGGGTACCACGAAGGCGCCCCGACCGGCTGGCTCGCCACCAGCGCCCCGTCCTCCAGCTCCTCCCAGCCGAGACCGCCCCAGGGACTGTTCACCGGCCGGGGGTTGCCCGACCACTGCACCTCGACGGTGAAGGCGGCACCGGCGCGCACCGGCTTCGCGGGGCGCACCCGCAGCTTGCCGCCCCGGTGCGTGTAGTGCGGCGTACGGCCGTCGACCTTCACCCGGCCCACCCGGAAGTCCGCGAGGTTCAGCTGGAACTCCGTGAGCTGACCCCGGCCCGCTATGGCGTTGATCCGCGCCGTTCCCGACAGCCGGTTCGGCGCGGGGCGGTAGTCCAGCGTGAGCTCGTACCGGTGCACCCGGTACCTGAGGTCACCGTTGCCCGGGAAATACGGGTCCTGACCCACTGACTGCTGAACCGCCACTGTTGCGTCTGCTCCCTGCACTGCGCTCGTACGACGTCCGCCGGCCCCGCGGGGGGTTGTGCCTAGCGACGCCACGCCTCGATCGGGTTGCCCAGCCAGCGCGTGTCGTCGGGCACGGACTCCGCGGCCATCACCAGGGACGCCGGACCCAGCGTGGCGCGGGCCCCGACGGCGCTGCCGGGCAGGATGATTCCGCCCGGGCCCAGAGTGGCGCCCTCACGGAGGACCACAGTATCCGTCCGCAAGATCCGGTCGTGGAAGAGGTGGGTCTGGAGCACACAGCCCCGGTTCACGGTCGCCGCGTCCTCGAGTGTCACCAGATCCGTCTCCGGCAGCCAGTAGCTCTCGATCCACACCCCCCTGCCGATGTGCGCACCGAGTCCGCGCAGCCACGCCGACAGCAGCGGCGTACCCGGCACCGAACCGGCCAGCCACGGCACGGCCAGCACCTCGACGAAGGTGTCCGCCAGCTCGTTGCGCCACACGAAGGAGCTCCACAGGGGGTGCTCGGCCCGGCGATGCCGCCCCACGAGGAGCCACTTCGCAGCGATCGAGACGAGCCCCGCCGCGCAGCCCGCCCCGAGCAGCACAAGACCGGACAGCAGGGGAGCCCACACCCCGAGCGCGCACAGCGCCGCCGCCGTCCCCACCGCCAGCGCCGCCGAGCAGAACACCGGCACGATCCGGCAGAGCTCCACAAGCCCGCGCGCCCACAGCAGCCGCGCGGGCGGATCATAGGTACGGCTCTGGTCGCCGTCGGACGCGGCCCGCGGCAGCTTCACCGGCGGCAGCCCCAGATACGAGCTGCCTTTCTTGGCCTTCTTCGGCGTCGCCGACAGCACACCCACCAGACCGCCGTCCGGCACGCTGCGCCCCGGCCCGGTCATCCCCGAGTTGCCGAGAAAGGCGCGCCGCCCGATCTCCGCGCGCCCGACCCGCAGCCAGCCGCCGCCGAGCTCGTACGGCGCGGTCAGGGTGTCGTCCGCCAGGAACGCGCCCTCACCGACCGTGGTCAGACTGGGCAGGGCCAGCACGGTGGACACCTCGGCCCGCCGCCCGATCCGCATCCCGAGCAGCCGCAGCCACACCGGCGTGACCAGCCCCGCGTACAGCGGGAACAGCGTGTCCCGCGACCGGTCCATCAGCTGGGTCACGGTCCAGGCCTGCCAGCCCACCCGGCTGTGCGTGGCGTGCGTGCCCTCCCGCAGCCCCAGGCTTAGCAGCCGTACGCCGACCACGATCAGCAGCGCGTACGCCAGCCCGAACGCGAGCGTCGCCGGCACCAACGCGAGCGCAGCACCGCGCAGGGCCGCGCCCAGTCCGGCGTCCGGACCGACGAACAGCCCCGCCACCAGCAGCGCGGCAGCGGCCGAGACCACCGGCAACGCGGTCAGCGCGAAACCCGTCACGCCGTACATCACGCGCCAGAACGCGCCCCGCCCGGGCCGGTCCTTCGGCCAGTTGCGCTTGGCCCGGCCCAGCTTGACCGCCGGCGCGCCGGCCCACCGCTGCCCGGTGGGAACCTGGCCGGTGACCGCCGAACCGGGCGCCACCTCGGCCCGCTTGCCCACCCGCGCACCCGGGAAGAGCAGACTGCGCGTGCCGACGACGGCGTGCGCGCCCACCTTCACCGGCCCGACCTCCAGCCGGTCGCCGTCCAGCCAGTACCCGGACAGGTCCACCTCGGACTCGACGGCCGCGCCCCGGCCCAGCTTGAGCATGCCGGTGACCGGCGGCAGCGAGTGCAGGTCCACGTCCTGCCCGACCTTGGCGCCCAGCGCTCGCGCGTACCGCTCCAGCCAGGATCCGGTCAGCGAGGTCGCCCCGCTGAACTCGGCCAGCCGCTCGGCCGTCCACAGCCGCATATGGACGCTCCCGCCACGCGGGTAGCGGCCCGGCCGCACCCCCCGCAGCAGCAACCGGGCCCCGCCCGCGGCGAGCGCCAGACGCCCGGGCGGGCTGAAGAGCACCACGGCACCGGCCGCGACCAGCCACCAGGGCGCGGTCGGCAGCCAGGCGTAGCCGGGCAGCACGTTCCCGAGCGCGGCGAGCGGCACCGTCCAGCGCAGCCCGAGCAGCGTGAACAACGGAACCAGCAGCAGGAGCTGCACGAACTGGGCACGCCTCGGCACCGGGGCCACGACCCGCTGGGCGTTGTCGTCCTGTACCGACTCCTCCAGCTGCCGGGCCAGCTTCCGCAGGACCGGCCGCTGGTAGATGTCGAGGACGGCGGCGCTCGGGTAGCGCGTGCGCAGCCTCGTCGTCAGCTGGGCGGCGGCCAGACTGCCCCCGCCGATCGCGAAGAAGTCGTCGGAGGCCGACGTCACCGGAATGCCGAGGACATCCGTCCACTGCTCGGCGAGCCAGGCCTCGGTGCCGTACAGCGGCTCGGCCGGGCCGCCCGTCTCCAGTCCCTCCAGCGGCCAGGGCAGCGCGTTGCGGTCCACCTTGCCCGACGTACGCGTCGGCAGCTCGTCGACCGGCGCGAGCAACGGCACCAGGGCCGCGGGCAGCTCGGCCCGCAACCGCTCGACGGCGGCCGAGTGGTCCCAGCCGTCCTGGAGGACGACGTAGCCCACGAGGAGCTCGTTGCCGCTGCGGGCCGTACGCACCGCGGCCGCGGCCCCGGCCACCCCGGGCAGCGCCTGCAGCGCCGCGTCGACCTCACCGAGCTCGATACGGCGCCCGCCGAGCTTGATCTGCTCATCGGCCCGCCCGAGGAACACCAGCCCCTCCGGCTCGGCCCGCACCAGGTCACCGCTGCGGTACGCCCGCTCCCAGCCCAGCGACTGAAGCGGCGCGTACTTCTCCGCG
The DNA here is from genome assembly GCF_053643595.1 of Streptomyces sp. NPDC055506. Lineage (NCBI taxonomy): Bacteria > Bacillati > Actinomycetota > Actinomycetes > Kitasatosporales > Streptomycetaceae > Streptomyces > Streptomyces sp. NPDC055506. Next base: position 19,532 of record NZ_JBSHKH010000131.1, read on the forward strand.
TCCTTCTCGGCGTCGAGATACCGGGCGAGCCCGACCCCGCCGATCACCAGCTGACCGCTGCCGCCCATCGGCACGGGCTCCCCGGCCTCGTCCACGACGGCCAGCTCCCAGCCGTCCAGCGGCAGCCCGATCCGGATCGGCTCCTCGCCGCTCATCAGCGACGCGCACGCCACGACGGTCGCCTCGGTCGGCCCATAGGTGTTCCACACCTCGCGCCCCTCGGTCACCAGACGCTGCGCCAGCTCGGGCGGGCACGCCTCGCCGCCGAAGATCAGCAGACGTACGTCGTTGAGCGTCTCCGGCTCCCAGAGCGCGGCCAGCGTCGGCACGGTGGACACGACGGTGATCTCCTGCTCGACCAGCCAGGGCCCGAGATCGGCACCGCTCCTGACCTGCGAGCGGGGCACCGGCACCAGACAGGCGCCGTGCCGCCACGCCAGCCACATCTCCTCACACGACGCGTCGAACGCCACGGACAGCCCCGCCATGACCCGGTCACCGGGCCCGATCGGCTCGTCGGCCAGGAACAGCGCGGCCTCCGCGTCCACGAAGGCGGCGGCGCTGCGGTGGCTCACGGCCACGCCCTTGGGCTTCCCGGTGGAGCCGGAGGTGAAGATGATCCACGCGTCGTGCCCGACACCGGGCCGGGCGGCGGTGTGCCCGGCGGCATCGCCGACGGTCAGTTCGTGACCGGCCCCGATGACCGCCCGCACCCCGGCCTCGCCGAAGACCAGCGCGGCCCGCTCGTCGGGGTCCTCGGCGTCCACGGGCACATAGGCGGCACCGGCCGCCAGCACGGCGAGGATCGCCACGTACAGGTCGTTGGTGCCCGACGGGACCCGGACCCCGACGCGGTCCCCGAGCCCGACCTTCGCGGCGGCCAGTCTCCGCCGCAGGCTCTCCACCTCGGCGGCCAGCGCGCGGTAGGTGAGCAGCCGGTGGCCGTCGTCGAGCGCCGGCTCGTCGGGATACGACCGTACGGATGCCTCGAAGACGTCGACCAGGGTGCGGGGCGAGGCCGCGGGGCCGGCGGAGAAGCGGGCCACGTCGCGGAGTGCTGTGCTCCACTCCCGGTCCAGCAGAGTGAGGTCGGGGCTTTCGTGCAGGGCGGCCATCGGATCCTCGCGTCTCGAACCCGGACGATCCGGGGCGCCGTCGGGCCCGCAGGTCTGCCTGGGGATGTTCCGATCCGGCGCGAACAAGCCCAATACTCTAGTGGTCGGGTGACTTCGTCCTGTCATGTCCGCCACTCGGAGGCAAACGCGAGACACCGCTCAGGCGCGCCGCCGCCCCCTCCCACCTGCGCTTCTCCCGGCGGGGCGAGACGTCGACCACATTCCTCGCGTCCCGGGCACAAACGACGAAAAGCCCCTCGACGAGAGGGGCTTTTCGATCTGTGTCCGAGGGGGGACTTGAACCCCCACGCCCGATAAAGGGCACTAGCACCTCAAGCTAGCGCGTCTGCCATTCCGCCACCCGGACAAGGTGTCTGTCGCGTGGGTTCTCCCCGCGGCGACGACGTAAACATTACCAGGCTTTCAGGGGTGGCCGATCACCCCCCGCCCGCGCCGCGGTGGGGTGTGAACGGCGTGTGACGGGCCGGGAGCGGTCTTGGGGACCGGGCCGTCTGGAGAGAGGATGAGAGGGACCCACCAGCAGTGACAGCGGGAGGAAGCACGTGAGCGAGACGGACACGGCCAGGAGCGTCACCGGCGAGGACGAGGTCGTGGACCTCTGCCGCGAGCTGATCCAGATCGACACCAGCAACTACGGCGACCACTCGGGTCCGGGCGAGCGCAAGGCGGCCGAGTACGTCGCCGAGAAGCTTGCCGAGGTCGGGCTCGAACCGCAGATCTTCGAGTCGCACCCGGGCCGCGCCTCCACGGTGGCCCGGATCGAGGGCGAGGACCCCTCCCGGCCCGCGCTCCTCATCCACGGGCACACCGATGTCGTACCGGCCAACGCGGACGACTGGACCCACCACCCCTTCTCCGGCGAGGTGGCCGACGGCTGCGTGTGGGGCCGCGGGGCCGTCGACATGAAGGACATGGACGCGATGACCCTCGCGGTCGTCCGCGACCGGCTGCGCAGCGGGCGCAAGCCCCCGCGCGACATCGTCCTCGCGTTCCTCGCCGACGAGGAGGCGGGCGGTACGTACGGAGCGAAGCACCTCGTGCGCAACCACCCCGACCTGTTCGAGGGCGTCACCGAGGCGATCAGCGAGGTGGGCGGATTCTCCTTCACCGTGAGCGAGCAGCGGCGGCTGTACCTGATCCAGACGGCCGAGAAGGGCATGCACTGGATGAAGCTCACCGTGGCCGGCACGGCTGGGCACGGGTCGATGATCCACCGGGACAACGCGATCACCGAGCTGTCGGAGGCCGTCGCGCGGCTGGGACGGCACAAGTTCCCGGTGCGGGTCACCAAGACCACCCGCGCCTTCCTCGACGAGCTCGGTGACGCGTTCGGCACCGAACTCGACCCGGAGGACATGGAGTCGACCCTCGCGAAGCTCGGCGGCATCGCCAAGCTCATCGGCGCGACGCTGAGCAACACGGCCAACCCCACGCAGCTCGGCGCCGGCTACAAGGTCAACGTCATCCCGGGCGAGGCGACCGCCCACGTCGACGGCCGGTTCCTGCCCGGTTTCGAGGAGGAGTTCCTCACCGACCTGGACCGGATCCTCGGCCCGAACGTGCGTCGCGAGGACGTCCACGCCGACAAGGCCGTCGAGACCACCTTCGACGGGGCGCTCGTGGAGGCGATGCAGTCCTCGCTGCTGGCCGAGGACCCGACCGCCAAGGCTGTCCCCTACATGCTCTCCGGCGGCACCGACGCGAAGTCCTTCGACGACCTGGGCATCCGAGGCTTCGGCTTCGTACCGCTGAAGCTGCCCCCGGAGCTGGACTTCGCGGGCATGTTCCACGGCGTCGACGAGCGGGTGCCGGTGGACGGCCTGAAGTTCGGTGTGCGGGTTCTCGACCGCTTCATCGACGCGTCCTGAATCGGCCCTCCGGTACGGAACTATTCGCTCGCCCGTACGGAACCGACTGGGAAGAGTGAATGCGACCATAAGCTCGTAGCCTCATTACTCCCTCCTCGTTACAGGTAATGCGATCGCAAGATGGGTCGCTTTGCCAACTAGGAGGAATAATGATCAAGAAGGTCGTCGCTGCTGCGGCTGCCACCGGTGGGCTGGTTCTCGCGGGCGCGGGCCTGGCCGTCGCCGACTCGGGTGCCCAGGGTGCCGCCGTGCACTCCCCGGGTGTCCTGTCCGGCAACGTTGTTCAGGTGCCCGTTCACGTCCCGGTGAACGTCTGCGGCAACACGGTCTCCGTGATCGGGCTGCTGAACCCCGCCTTCGGCAACACCTGCATCAACAAGTGATGCTTTCCCCTCGCTGAGGGCAGCCACAAAGCCATCGGTCCCGGAG
>NZ_JBSHKH010000132.1:0-22875 GCF_053643595.1 Streptomyces sp. NPDC055506
GGTCTGCGTCGCCTGCCGTGCGGGCCGGGTCGACGACGACGGCTACTGCGAGAACTGCGGGCACGCCCAGCCCCGCGAACGCGACCACATGGAGCAGGAGTCCGGCCCGGTGGCCGCGGTCAGCGACCGCGGCCTGCGCCACCACCGCAACGAGGACGCGTTCGCCATCGGCAGCACCGCCCTGCCCGACGGCACTCCCGCCTCCGTGGCGATCGTCTGCGACGGTGTCTCCTCGGCGACCCGCCCCGACGACGCATCCCAGGCGGCGTCGAGGGCCGCGAGCGAGGCGGTGCTGGCCGCCCTGCCGCGCGGCGCGCATCCGCAGCAGGCGATGCACGACGCGATCGTCGCCGCCTCACGCGCCGTCAACTCGCTCGCCGACGAGCCCGCCACGGCCCGCGAGCAGGCCCCGCACCAGAACGCCCCGGCGTGCACCATCGTCGGCGCCGTGGTGACGTCCGGCCTGCTGATCGTCGGCTGGGTCGGCGACAGCCGCGCCTACTGGGTCCCGGTCGACCGGAGCGCTCCCCCCGCCCGGCTCACCGAGGACGACTCGTGGGCCGCGCAGATGGTCGCCGCGGGCCTGATGAACGAGGCCGAGGCCTACGCCGACGAGCGCGCCCACGCGATCACCGGCTGGCTCGGTGCGGACGCCTACGAGCTGGAGCCGCACACCGCCGCGTTCAAGCCGGACCGGCCGGGCGTGGTGGTGGTCTGCACGGACGGGCTGTGGAACTACGCGGAGGCGGCCGAGGAGATGGCCCGGGTCCTCCCGGTCGACGCCGCCGCGCATCCGCTGCACAGCGCCCGGGTGCTCGTCGGCCACGCCCTGGACGGCGGGGGCCACGACAACGTAACAGTGGCCCTCGTGCCGTTCCCCGCCGTGCCCCAGGGGGCAGGATCGGCCTGAGGCCACGTACGGGGACGCCTCGGCGGACCGGAGGGGACCGGTCCGCCTACCGTCATCACCCCGCTGAAGGTGGGGGCTTTCGAGGGGGATCGAAGCAGGCATGGCCATTTTCTCGAAGTCGAACGTGCCGCAGTTCTCGGTGGACGTGTACCAGAACGAGTACCTGCCGGAGGGCGCCGTCGAGGTCAACGCCATCGTCACGGTGACGGCGACCGGCGGCGGCACGATCGGCAGCGCGGTCGCGGCTCCCCACCTCTACTCGCCCGGCCAGGGCCCGTCCGCGGCCGTGGCGGTCATGGTCGACTGCTCGGGGTCGATGGACTACCCGCCGACCAAGATGCGCAACGCGCGGGACGCCACGGCCGCCGCGATCGACACCCTGCGCGACGGCGTGCACTTCGCGGTGATCGGCGGGACGCACGTGGCCAAGGAGGTCTACCCGGGAGGCGGCCGTGTCGCGGTCGCCGACGCCGCCACCCGCGAGCAGGCCAAGCAGGCGCTGCGCTCGCTCAGCGCGGGCGGCGGAACGGCCATCGGCACCTGGCTGAAACTCGCCGACCGCCTGCTCTCCTCGGCGGACGTCGCCATCCGGCACGGCATCCTGCTCACCGACGGCCGCAATGAGCACGAATCGCCCGACGACCTGAAGGCCGCGCTCGACGCGTGCGCCGGGCGATTCACCTGCGACGCGCGCGGCGTGGGCACCGACTGGGAAGTGAAAGAAGTCACAGGGATCGCCTCCGCCCTGCTCGGCACCGCCGACATCGTCGCCGATCCGGCCGGGCTCGCCGCCGACTTCACACAGATGATGGAGACGGCGATGGGAAAGGAGGTCGCGGACGTCTCCCTGCGGTTGTGGACCCCGGTCGACACCACTGTGAAGTTCGTCAAGCAGGTCGCGCCGACGGTCGAGGAACTGACCGGCCGGCGCACCGAGGCGGGCCCCCGCGCGGGCGACTACCCCCTTGGTTCCTGGGGCGACGAGTCCCGTGACTACCACGTCTGTGTCGAGGTCCCGGCCGCGCACATCGGGCAGGAGATGCTGGCGGCGCGGATCTCGCTGGTCATTCCGCAGCCGGACGGCAGCGTCCAGAACCTTGGCGCGCAGGGCCTGGTGCGGGCCGTGTGGACCGACGACATGGTCGCCTCGACGTCGATCAACCCTCAGGTGGCCCACTACACCGGGCAGGCCGAACTGGCACAGGTCATCCAGCAAGGGCTGGACCTTCGCAAATCGGGGGATATGGATGGAGCAACGGCCAAACTGGGCCGGGCCGTTCAGCTCGCGAGTGCCTCAGGGAACGCCGATACTGCGAAACTGCTTGCGAAGGTGGTGGACGTGGTCGATGCCGCGACCGGTACTGTGCGACTGAAGGCGAAGGTTCAGGAGGCCGACGAGATGACGCTCGAGACCCGGTCCACCAAGACCGTTCGTGTAAAGAAGTGACCTAGAAGAGATCGAAGGAGGGACGGGCCGACATGCCGACCTGCCCGAACGGACACCAGTCGGGTTCCGACGACTGGTGCGAGGTCTGCGGTCACCGCATGGCGGGTGCCGTGCCTCCGCCCCCTCCACCGCCCCCGCCCGGCGGCTACGGCTTCCCGCCCCCCGGCGGCCCGGGTGGACCCGGGGGCCCTGGTGGCCCCGGTGGCCCGCCCGGCGGTCCTGGCGGGCGCCCTCCGCACCTGTCCGCCGTGCCGAACGCCGAGCCGGAGCTCTGCCCGCAGTGCCGTACGCCGCGTGAGGGCGGCGCACCGTTCTGCGAGGAGTGCCGGTGGAACTTCCTGACGAACACGGCGACTTCGTACACCCCCGCGGCCCCGCCCCCGCAGGCGCCCGGCCCGGGCGTGCGTTTCCAGCCTCCGGGCCAGCCCGGTCCCGGCCCGTCGGGTCCGTCCTACGGCGGCGGTGACTCGTACGAGTACCAGGGCTCCCGCCCGTCGCAGATGAACCGCCCGGCCGAGCCGATCCCGCCGTTCGGCAGCGATCCCTCGGGCCCGCCGCCTCCTCCCGGCGGCGGCTTCCCCGGGCCGGGCGGCGCGTCCGGCCCCGGCGGCTACCCCGGTCCCGGCGGCCCTCCCGGACCTGGTGGGCCTCCCGGCCCCGGCGGTCCCACCGGTCCTGGTGGCCCTTCCGGCCCGCCCGGATTCGGTGCCGACCCCTCGCGCCCGGTCCCGCCGCCGCCAGGCCCCGGCGGACCTGGTGGGCCCGGTGGCCCCGGCGGCCCCGGTGCTCCGCAGGGCTTCCAGCAGTCCGGCCCGCCGGCCCCGCCCGGATTCCCGCAGGAGACCCAGCGGCCGCCGCAGGGCGGTCCGTTCGGCGGCGGTGACGAGGACTGGGTGATCTCCCCGCCGACCACCGGCCCGGGCGGGCCTGGTGGCCCCGGTGCCGGTCAGGGCGGCGGCTACGGCTTCCCTCCGCCCGGCGCGACGCAGGCCCCGCCCGCTCCCGGCCAGGGCGGCGGCTACGGCTTCCCCCAGCCCGGCGCCACCCAGGCCCCTCCCGGCCAGGGCGGTGGCTACGGCTACCCGCAGCCGGGCGCCACGCAGGCCCCTCCCGGCCCCGGCGGCTTCCCGCAGCAGCCCCAGGCGCCGCAGGGACCCGCGACCTGGACCGCGACCATCGGCCCGGACCGCGACTACTTCATGGCGATGATGCAGCGCTCCGGTCCCGAGGCCGCGGGCCTGAACCTGCCCGCGTACTCGCCCGAGCAGCAGCGCACGCTCACCGGCAACCAGATCACGATCGGCCGCCGCCGGCACTCCACCGGCGACACCCCCGACGTCGATCTGGCGGTGCCGCCGGAGGACCCGGGCGTCTCGCACCAGCACGCGGTGCTGGTCCAGCAGCCCGACGGCAGCTGGGCGGTCGTCGACCAGAACTCGACGAACGGCACGACGGTCAACGGCTCGGACGAGCCGATCCAGCCGTTCGTCCCCGTTCCGCTGCAGGACGGCGACCGGGTGCACGTCGGCGCCTGGACGACGATCACGATCCGCCGGGGCTGAGCCCTTCCGGGCTCAGGAGGGGTTCAGGACGGGAGGGGCCAGGCGTACGGCCCCTCCGGGTCGTCCAGCCAGGCCCACTCGTGGTCGCCGCTGACCGTGATGCCGTAGCGCTCCCGCTGCGGCATGCCCTCCTGCTCCCACAGCGCGTGCGCCTCCTGCGGGTCGAGGCTGCCCCGGGTCAGCGTCAGCAGGAAGCGGAACAGGTCGTCCTCCCTGGCCCGGCGCGGCACCCCGCCCAGCTGGGCGGGTTCGCCCCAGGCCCGGCTCCCGCCGCGCAGCGGCACGAAGTAGGCGGGCGTGTGCAGGAACCGCCCCTCGGCATGCCCGTCGTCGCTCACCGTGAGTGCGATCAGGCCGGTGCCGAGCGGCATGAGGATCCGGCCGCCGGGACGGCTCTGCGCCAGCCAGGCGCGCGGCACGGTGCTCAGGGCGCAGGTGGCGATGATCCGGTCGAACGGCGCCCGCTCGGGCACGCCCCGGGCGCCGTCGCCGGTGACGACGACCGGGTGGTACCCGGCCGCGGCCAGGTGCCGGCGGGCCGACTCGGTGATCTCCGGATCGAGGTCGACGGTGGTGACCCTGTCGTCGCCCAGCCGGTGGGCGAGCAGCGCCGCGTTGTAGCCGGTGCCTGCGCCGATCTCCAGGACCGCGTTCCCGTCCCGCACGCACAGCGCGGCCAGCATGTCCGCCATCAGGGAGGGCTGGCTGCTGGAGGAGAGCAGTTCGCCGTCGCGCAGCCGCGTCGCCAGTGGGGTGTCCTCGTAGGCACCGCGCACCCACCGCTCACGCGCCCGGGGGTCGGGGCTCTCGCCCCAGCGTCGCTCGTAGCCGCCCGCTACGCCGACGTAGTAGTACGGCACGAAGAGATGGCGCGGGACCGCCGCGAACGCCTCGCGCCAACCGGGGTCGGCGGCCCAGGCCCCGCTCGCGTCGATCCGGCGCACCAGCGCCGCCCGCGCGGAGGCGGCGAGCCCGTCCAGGTCCCTGTCGGGAGCATGCCCGCCCATACCCCCACAGTAAGGGCAGCGGTGCCGGGCAGTGGGCCGGTCCTAGGCCTTCCGTCCTATGTCCTCGCGTCTGAGAGCATGGAGGGCGTGAATGAGATTCGACGCGGCACGCTTCAGGAGCAGACCTTCTACGAGCAGGTCGGCGGGGAGGAGACCTTCCGTCGGCTCGTTCACCGTTTCTACGAGGGAGTGGCCGAGGACCCGCTGCTGCGGCCCATGTATCCCGAGGAGGACCTGGGCCCGGCCGAGGAGCGCCTGGTGCTGTTCCTCATCCAGTACTGGGGCGGCCCTACGACGTACAGCGACAACCGCGGCCATCCCCGTCTGCGGATGCGGCACGCGCCCTTCACGGTCGACCGTGCGGCGCACGACGCCTGGCTGAAGCACATGCGGGTCGCCGTCGACGAACTCGGGCTGTCCGAGGAGCACGAGCACACGCTGTGGAGCTACCTGACGTACGCGGCGGCCTCGATGGTGAACGCGCCGGGCTGAGGGACGGGTCCGGCTCCCGGTGGGTTCAGCGGACGCTGACGTCCAGCGCCCCGAGCCCGGCACGTCGTACGGCGACGGATCCGTACGGCGTGCGCAGCCGGAGCCACGCGCCCGAGGAGAACAGCCCCAGCGGCACCCCCGGCCGCAGGAAGCCGAGCGACTGCGCGGCGTGCACGACCCGCACGGGGAGGCCGGTGTCGCCGACCGTACGGGACCAGATGTCCCGCCCGATCCGGTCCAGCTCGGCCCTGGTGCGCCCCTCGGAGGGCAACTCCTGCGTACGGGACCGGAACTCGGCGACCACGGCGGCGACCAGGGACCGCAGGGCGTCCGGCGCAGGCAGCCCCGGCTCGGGCCGCCAGCCGCCGCGCGGCGGCAGTACACCGGCCCACGGCGGCCCGGTCACGGCACCCGGCACGACAGCCGTCGCGGCCTTCTCGTCCACCGACTCCAGCAGCTCACCGGCGGACACGGTCACGTCGAGCGTGACGTCCAGTCCGTTCTCGTACGGCTTCGCCAGCCGCACCGCGCGCACGGCCAGCACCTCGAAGGACGGCGGCCGTCCGAAGACGGCCAGTGCGGTGCCCGCGGCCTGCAGGCGCACCGCGGCTCCACGGTCGTAGTGGAGCAGCCGGGAGAGGAAGGCCGCGAGATCCGCCGCCTCCCCCTCGTCGACGAGGTGCAGGACCGTCATGCGGCGACGGCCTCCTCCTCGGCGTCGTCCGTGTACTCCTGGAGGAACTCCCGCTCCTCCGCGGTGATCCGGCGCGGCCGCTGCGTCTCGAAGTCGAACGGCACGACCACCGTCGAGGCCCGGACGTAGACCACGTCGTCGTCCTTCACCTCGTAGGTGATGGTGAATGACGCCGCCCTGATCTGGGTGATCCACAGCTCGATGTCCACCGGGTGGTGCCGGTGGACGAGCTGCCGCTTGTAGTCGATCTCATGGCGTGCCACCACAGACCCCTGCTGGAAATCCTTCTCCGGCCGGAAGAGGAAGTCGATACGGGCTTCCTCCAGGTAGCGCACGAAGACCGCGTTGTTGACATGGCCGTACGCGTCCATGTCCGACCAACGCAGCGGGCAGCGGTAGATGTGCCGCAAGATCGATCAGCCCCGGGTCAGCTTCTTGTAGGTGGCGCGGTGCGGACGGGTCGCGTCCGGGCCGAGCCGCTCGATCTTGTGCTTCTCGTACGACTCGAAGTTGCCCTCGAACCAGAACCACTTGGACTCGCCCTCGTAGGCGAGGATGTGCGTGGCCACCCGGTCCAGGAACCACCGGTCGTGGGAGACGACCACGGCGCAGCCGGGGAACTCGAGCAGCGCGTTCTCCAGGCTGCTCAGGGTCTCGACGTCGAGGTCGTTGGTCGGCTCGTCGAGGAGCAGCAGGTTGCCGCCCTGCTTGAGGGTGAGCGCGAGGTTCAGCCGGTTGCGCTCACCGCCGGAGAGCACCCCGGCCGGCTTCTGCTGGTCCGGGCCCTTGAAGCCGAAGGCGGAGACGTAGGCACGGCTGGGCATCTCGACCTGGCCGACGTTGATGTAGTCGAGCTCGTCGGAGACCACGGCCCACAGGGTCTTCTTCGGGTCGATGTTCTCGCGGCTCTGGTCGACGTACGAGATCTTGACGGTCTCGCCGACCTTGATGGAACCGGAGTCCGGCTCCTCCAGGCCCTGGATCATCTTGAACAGGGTCGTCTTACCGGCGCCGTTCGGGCCGATGATGCCGACGATGCCGTTGCGCGGCAGCGTGAAGCTGAGGTCGTCGATGAGGACCTTCTCGCCGAAGGCCTTGCTGAGGTTGTTGATCTCGACGACGACACTGCCCAGACGCGGGCCCGGCGGGATCTGGATCTCCTCGAAGTCCAGCTTCCGCATCTTCTCGGCCTCGGCGGCCATCTCCTCGTAGCGGGCCAGACGCGCCTTGGACTTGACCTGACGTCCCTTGGCGTTGGACCGCACCCACTCGAGCTCTTCCTTCAGACGCTTCTGCCGCTTGGCGTCCTTCTGGCCCTCGACCTTGAGGCGGGCGGCCTTGGTCTCCAGGTACTTCGAGTAGTTGCCCTCGTAGGGGTAGAGGCGGCCGCGGTCGACCTCGCAGATCCACTGGGCGACGTTGTCGAGGAAGTACCGGTCGTGGGTGACCGCGACGACGGTGCCCGGGTACTTGGCCAGGTGCTGCTCCAGCCAGTTCACCGACTCGGCGTCGAGGTGGTTGGTGGGCTCGTCGAGCAGCAGCAGGTCGGGCTGCTCCAGCAGCAGCTTGCACAGCGCGACGCGGCGGCGCTCACCGCCGGACAGGTTGGTGACGGGCCAGTCGCCGGGCGGGCAGCCCAGCGCGTCCATGGCCTGCTCCAGCTGGGCGTCCAGGTCCCACGCATTGGCGTGGTCGAGGTCCTCCTGGAGCTTGCCCATCTCCTCCATGAGCGCGTCGGTGTAGTCGGTCGCCATCTGCTCGGCGATCTCGTTGAACCGGTCGAGCTTGCCCTTGATCCCGGCGACACCCTCCTGGACGTTCTCCAGGACGGTCTTGTCCTCGGTCAGCGGCGGCTCCTGCTGCAGGATGCCGACGGTGTAACCGGGCGTGAGGAAGGCGTCACCGTTGGACGGCTGCTCGAGACCCGCCATGATCTTCAGGATCGTCGACTTGCCGGCGCCGTTCGGGCCGACGACGCCGATCTTCGCTCCCGGGTAGAAGCTCGTCGTCACGTCGTCGAGGATCACCTTGTCGCCGTGCGCTTTGCGCGCCTTGCGCATGGTGTAAATGAACTCAGCCAAGAGAAACCGTCCGGCAGCTTGAAACTGGCAGTGGGCAGATACACCCCATCTTGCCGTACCGCCAGCCCTGGGCGGAAACGCGTATGGGTGGGGGGCTGTGACCTGGGGATTCGTGGTGGGCGGCTTGGACTCGCCTGTCACCATCGGTTGCCATTGGTCGGCCTCGGGCGCCCTCGGACGGCCCAGAGACGGCCCAGGACTGATCACTTGGGGGCGGCATGCGTGAGGTTGGGCCGCCGCCACGAGTGAACGGCAGGGCTGACCGCCCTCACCTCTTGACGGGCGTGGACACGCCAGAGGCACCGCCGCACCCGGTCCTCGACAGGCCTGCGGCTACCGGTTGATCGGGATCTCGTAGACGATCTCGCAATGAGCGGCGGGCACCACGATGTCCGCTGTCTCCACGGGCCGTCCCTCGTCGCTGTAATACGTCCGCCGGATGTGCGTGACGAGTGCGGCCTTCTGGGTGCCCAGAAGGGAGGCCTCCTCAGCGGTCGCCTGTCGCGGCTCCGGCTGCTCCACGGCGTGGCTCACGGTGACACCGATCGCGGCCATGCGGTTCACGACACCGGCCCCAGCGTGCGGGCCTCCCTCGGGGAGAACGATGAGCGTGCCTGCGGTGAGGTCGTACGGCTCCCAGCTCGTCGACAGCTGCACCGGCCTGCCGGCCAGGAACTCATATGACGTCCTGACGCACAGATCACCCTCGGCGATACCCAACCGCGTAGCGATGTCTGCCGGGGCCGGCACCTTGGCGTCGGTCTTGCTCTCCCAGTCGCCTTGCTTGCCCAGGGCCTTCATGTCGGCACGGAAGGGCGACTTCTCAGGCTGCTCGGAAGCTCTGGCTGCGGCTGATCTCCGCCGCCGCGCAGCTCGTGGACGCCGGCCGCCGCCGACTCCGCCTGCCCGCCCCGATGGCCCTGGACCGCCGTCCATAGCCACGCGAACATCAGGCTCCACGCCCTGCCGACCCCGGCTGACCAGCCACATCGACCGCCCCAACGACCCGCACCACCACACACCGGTGAAGTGGAACCCGGCGCCCATCCGACGCGAGAGCCGGACCCTCGCCCTGCCCCAACTCCGAAATAGACCGCACCACACAAACGCAGAGTCCCCGTCAGCGAACCGACGAGGACTCATGAACGATCGAGGTTAGAAGCCGACTGACTCTGGACACCATCAAGGTGTCGGACTACATCCCTGCTCCTCAGACTCGCTGGTCGATTTCGAATCCACGAGAGGCGGTCCGGTGAACCAAGATTTCAGCGGAACCGAACGGGACGCAGTAATTGCCGACTGGCTGGCAAGAATTCGCGGTCTCATCAACGAGCTGAACGTATTCGACCGCGGGAACCCGTACAGTGCATCACGCGCTAATCGACTGGCGCAGGTGGCCCAGGAGATGAGCAGCGTACTGCAAGGAGAGAAGCAACTTCGTAACGACACGCTCGGTGCATCCGCCTTTCAGCACCTGTCACCACTTGCTTCTGTGGACTGCCTTGTCCTTCGTGGTAAACAGATTTTACTGGTTCGAAAGAAATTGACTGGCGGCTGGGTGATGCCTGGTGGCCTCATCGAAATGGGTGAGACGTTGGCCGACGCAGGCAGACGTGAGACCAAGGAGGAGGCAGGCGTAGAGGTCGAAATCCACGGCATCGTGGGAATTTTCGACTCAAACCTCCTCTCCACGAGGGAAGGTTTACACATCCTGGACATCACCCTTGCTGCGACAGTTGTCGCGGGAGAACCGCACTCTGGCGGAGAGACCAGCCATGCGCAATGGTGGAATCTTCATGAGCTTCCCGCCCTGGAACACCCCCACCAGCAAAGACTCACGACTGCTCTGCAGAATTGGGATAGCCCCCTCACGACACGCTGGATCGGAGCCTGAGATGGATGAAATCGGAAAACACTCTGCAGGTCAACCGGGTTTCGAGGTCCAATCGGTTCCGCATCACGCTGAGGCAGAAAAGATAAGCGTCGTGATGAACGGCCGGGAAGTTGCCCGATTATTTCTGTACTACCTCACCAACGAACAGCACTCTGCCTCCTTTGTATTCTGCGAGGACTGGTTCGTGGAGGAGGGGTACAGGAACCACGGCCTAGGGAAAATTTTAGCCGTCGAAGCGATAAGACGAGCTCGAGAGAGGAAGTGCTACAAGGTTGTGGCCAACAGTCGCTTCGGTAAGGAGAATGTACACAGGCTTCTTGAGTCTTCGGGATACCGGAAGCACGGTTTCGAGTTCCGTGTTGATATAGATGGCGATTCATGAGTCGGACTCTCACGGCACCGCTACTCTCCGTACGAGCAGTGGAGAAGGTGTTGCAGAGCGAATTCCTGGACAGCGGAGTCCTGTTCTTCGATGGATTGGAGAACTGCTTCGAGGAGCTATTAAGGTTGTTCTCCTCGATCTGCACGCCTGTCTTGCATCGCGATTCTGACGATCGCGGAATCACGGTTATTACCACGCGGGTTTCTGGTGGAGGGCCCTACAAGGGATTCACCAGTGGAGAATTAGCCCTCCACACCGACAGCGCATCTGCACCACACCCTCCTGAATTACTTCTGATGTTCTGCGAGTCCCCGGGCGCGTCGGGCGGAGAGTTCTTGGTCTCAGACGGCGAAGCGGCAGCGATGGCGCTGCGAGAACAAGATAAACGAGCTTATCAGAAATTGTTTCGCCATCCGGTCGCGATGACCGGGACGAGCGAAAAGTTAGCTCCTGCTCGCGTTAACCAGAACGGTGGAATTGACATCAGATACCGTACGGTTGATCCCGCCAGGGTGCAGGATTATGCCCACCTGCAAAAGTTCAATGAAATCCTGCGTACCACAATGAAACAAGTACCGTGCCATGGCGGATCGGGATATTTTCTGGACAATACTAAATGGCTGCACGGACGTATGCCCTATGTGGGTAATCGCGTAGTTCTTCGAGCGCAGGGGCGGGCACAGTGAGAAATCTTCTGCTCTTTATGCGCGACTACTTGCTGCCGCTGCTGTGCATCGTGTTTGCAACACTGGGACTCCTCAAAGTGCGACCGTTCGGAATTGCATACTCCGATACTGAGCTAATCCTTGGCATTCTCGGGGTGCTTGCGGTGGCGAACGTCGCCGAGCGTCTCGGTATTCTCCACTCGATAGACATCAGATTGACCGAGCTCCAGCATCACTCGCTATCTCAGTTTCCACAAGTGCAGATCGCGAACCGCGGCTCGGTTCCCCGAATGAGCGACCGGGTTAATTCCGCTCACGAAGAAATCGTGATATGCGGGCCATCCTTGGACGGCGCGGTATCCATCGTGCATCAGCTTGGGGTCGCCGCCAACAGGGGGGTTCGCCTAAAAATTCTCGTCACACTGCCCACTCGAGAGAACATGAAACAGTATGGTCGACACCTTACGGCATCCAACTACGATCTCGTGACGGCGTCTGGAATTGTGGCTGCTCAAGCGAAGATCCGCCACAACATAAATACACTCAAACAGGAATTGAATCACATCCCCAACGTTGAAGTAAGGGCGTTCGATGGACTGATATGGTGTGGATATGTCATGGTTGATCGGATGCATAAATCCGGTATCATGGATATTCAGCAGTACATGTACAAAATTCCTGCTGATACGGCTCCGCTGTTCCAGGTGTCGCGAGCGGGAAATGCGGAGTGGTACACGTTCTTCAGTAATGCCTTCGATGTCATGTGGAGAGATGCGGATACCGCCTGACAACCGCTAACACAATGAGCTGATTTGTGGCTCTTCACAATCGAGGGTGTAGTCGGGGCCCGGACACGCCGGACTCGAGCAGGGATCTGGCGATGTAGCTGGTGAGGTTGCGAAACCCAAGAGCTGAGCCGCGTAGGTGCTCGAGCCGTCCAATGGCCTCCGTCGGTCCCTTGCTTGTGCCGGGGCCGGTCGAAGTAGGCCCAGCGGACCTCGGCGTCCAGCGCGAGGGCCTCGCTCAGGCCGGCGAGGATGACGGCCTCGTCGTTGCTGACCGTCCGGCTCCAGATGGTGGTTCCGGTGTCGTCGATGGCGACCCACCAGTGGTGGGCTTTGCTGGCGTCGATACCGACCCATAAACAGGGCACCTGTGCGTTCATGTGCGTCCCCTCGGCCTCGGACAGCGTGCCCTTCCGGTCCGAGGACACCCCGCCGTCAGCTCCGTAAGCAGCGACCGTTTCTTCGGCAAGGCGGGTCGCGTACCTGATGATGTCCAGTTCGCGGCGAGCGCGAGCAGCGGACTACCCAGGGCCGCGCTCGGACTCATCAGCGAATCGCGCGGGCCATCACCGTGAGCGATGGCGAGGCCGGTGATGGTTGGCTCTGTCCGATGTCCTCGTAGCCCCATGACCTGTAGAGCGCGTGGACTTTTCCGTTGCCGGCGGCGATGTTGACCATGAGCGGTGACGAAGGGCTCTTCACGTGTGGCGAGGAGGGCGTCGTGGATGCGGCGGGCTGTGCCGGTTTTGCGCCAGGTCGGTCGGACGCCGATTTCCTTCAGGGCCACGGCCGGGCGCTGGGTGTACTTCTCCGCTGGCGCGGGGCTGGTGCGCTGCCAGTAGCGGTTGCCGTGCTCCATGGTGTTGCCCTAGGCGTAGCCGATCGGATGGCCGTCTGCGTATTCGAGGACGGTCACGAACTCAGGTTCGGTGCCCTGTCGGTCCAGGCGCTCGTCGAACGCGGCGACCGCGTAGTTCGGCAGGTGTGGCAGCGGGGCGCGCACGTCGGGCTTGCACGTCCTAGGAGATCGCCGCGGATGGTGTCGAGGGTGGTGCGGCCACGCAGTTCGACGGCGGGTGCTGTGGTCATGCCGCCATCCTCCAGGTGACCGTGTGCTCGGTCCAGGTCCGGATGGTGGTGCTGCCGGGTGCGGTGGCGCGCAGCGTGGCTGCGAACTCTTGCAGCGTGCTTGACACGCGGGCGTGTTGGGTGGCGGCGTCGGCGGGGATCTTCATCGCGGTCGCCGTGGCGGCGTCGGCTTCGCCCTGTCTAAGCTGGGCGTGTGCGAGCCGGGCAGTGTTGAGGGCGCGATCGCGCCGCATCTGGGGGCGGAGCAGAGTCAGGCTTCGGTGGGCGTGCGATTCGGCCTGTTCGAAGTTGCCGAGGCGGAGGTGCGCGGACAGAGCCAGTGTTTCAAGCTCTGCTCCGTCGCGGACAGCAGCCATCCACACCGGGCGAGGGTGATCCGGATCGGCGCGTTCGAGCGCGTCCTGAGCGCAGCCGAGGGCATACCGCACGGCTGCGGAGTCGCCGATGAGGCCGAGGGTGGCGGCATGGCGGGCATGTCCCAGGCATGCAAACAGCGGGTCACGGCGTGTGAGATGCAGGTTGCGGGCGACATCGTTCGCGGCGAGTGCGTCGGCGGGGCGGCCCATGTGGCGGTACATCGTGCCCGCGTGGCTCCAGATGCGGAACTTGATCGCCTGGTCGCCGGACATCTCGGCGAGGGACTGGGCCTCGCGCATGTGAGCCTTGGCGTCGTCGTAGCGGCGGCCGTCGATGGCGGCCCACATGGCCGAGGAGCGGAACGCCGCCGCGGAGGCGTAGAGGTTGCTGCGTACGCGCTGGCTGGCGCTGCCGGCGTTCTGGAGGTTCAGCGCCTCGTCGGCGAGCGCGGCGGCCTGCTGCTCGATGCCGAGTTGTCCGCCGTGGCGGTGGTCGCTGGCGATGACCTCCGAGAAGCGGCTCTGGAGGCGTTCGACGTCGCTCATGCCGATGCGGCGAGGCGAGGTGGTGGCGGGAGCGGCTGCTGCCGCAGCGGCGGCGGCCGCGATGCCGCCGATGAGGGTGCGGCGCTTCATGTCGGGGTCCTCCTGCTCCTGTGGGGCCGGGGTGGACGGCGTCCGGCTCCGTGGCACGAACCCCAGAGCGATGGCGGAGAGTCCGGTGAGGTCCTCAAGTGCTCTGCGGGTAGCCGATTTGGGCCAGCTGACCCGGCCCGCCTTCCAGGATCGGATCGATGAACCGTCGAGGCCGCCGGGCCGCCCGGTTAACTGTTCAATGGCCCTGTTCACAGCGCCAGCCAGGCTGTTGGAGCTGTAGCCGTGTTCGGCCATCCACGCCTCAAGAATGGTGTTGCGCGTGGTGCCCATGTCGGCACGGTAGCCCTCACTGCGCCTGCTCGTCAGGTAAATGGCAGGTCAAATCGCCCTATGTCGTTTCGTTGAGGGGCCACCTGATCGCCCTAACCACCGTGCGCCGAACGGGAGTTGTCTTGTCACTGGTCGCCTGTCACTCCCGTGCGGGCGGCTGTTGACGGCCTTGTTCGCTCCTGGCGCTTCCTTGGGGCGGGCCGGGCGCCGATACGACACGAAGGCTCCAGCCCAATGACGAGTCTCAGTAAGCCAGTTCAGGCTGCTCCCACTGGTCCCCCCGCCTACTGCCAGACTTTCCGGTGCGAGCCGTCCACGGCCGCGAACGGCCGCAAGCTCGTCCGTGACGCCCTCGGCGTATGGCACCTGGACAACCTCGCCGACGTCGCTGCACTGATCATGTCGGAGCTGATCGCGAACGCCGTCAGGCACACCCACTGCCACTCGATCCGCCTAATGGTCGGGCGGCCGGGCGTGACACGGGTGCGTGTCGGGGTGGTGGACCGGGCGCCCTCGCTCCTGCCGGTCCTCGGTCAGGTTGGTGAGGGCGATGAGTCAGGTCGTGGTCTGCTCCTGATCGACGGCATCGCCGATCGCTGGGGCTGCGACCTGCATGGCCCGGACAGGCCCATGGGGCAAAGAGGTATGGGCCGAGATCCACGACGGGCCGCAGATGAGTACCAGTACGCATAGTTCCCCACCCGCCATGGCCATGACGCCCAAGCAGGCCGCCTTCGTGCGCTTCGCCGATCACTGCGCCACCTGCCGGACCTGCTGTGCCATGGACGACGACGGTGCGAACTTGAACCTCCCCTGTGTGGAGCAGGACCGGCTGCACGAGGAGTACCGGCAGGCGTCTCGTGCCGCCGGTCCAGGGGGAGACCGGTGAGCAGGTTCAAGAGTGCGGTGGAGCGGAGGCTGCCGCTCACCGAGCCGGAGCCCGTGAGCGGCTGTGTGGAGTGCCGGCGGTTCGGCAGTCAGCGGGAGGCTGCCAGGGCCGCAAGAGACATGTCTCGCGTCTCCGATTGCAACGTCCAGATCCGCCGTCACCCTCACGGATCGCGCGGGGCGGGGCGCAACAGCCGTTAGACCCCCTGGACCCCTGGTGGCTGGGGCGCCGCCCGGCGAGCCCCCTGAACACGGGCCGGCAGCTACCCCCGGGGGGTAGCCGACCCAGGCCCGAAGTCCTGACCGGGGGCTACAAAGGGGTCGTCTTCTCCGAAGTCCGGGGCCTGGAAGGGGTTCGTGGCCGGCGGGGGCGATGCTGTGGCAGGGCAGCGGGGCGGTCCGTCCGGGGCGGAGAACGGCGAGGTCAGGTCGATGAGAGGTCTCCCTTTGAGTCCAAGCCCCCCGTTGGGACCTGGCATGCGGTGAGCGGGTGCTGCGGGCGTACTACAGCTTGGTCATCTTCGCGTACGGGCTCAGGATCCGCTGTTCCACCGAGCCGCCGAAGTTCACGAGCGCCGCGATTCCCTCCTCGATACCGATCACCCGGCCGAGACCGTAGATGTCGTGGGTGACCTGGTCGCCGACGGCGAAGTGCTTGGGAGCCGGCACGACCGGGGGTTTGAAGGGGCTGGTGGGCAGGTGGCGCTTCGCGGAAGGCTTTGTCATTGCCTCAGTATGCGCCTGTGCGTACGCCAGTCACAGCGGCTGTCCACGGACGCTGTTCGAACGCACGCCCGCCGAGCCCCCGTCTCACGCCCCTCACACCCCGAAATGCGCCCGCAACCGCCCCTGCGCCCCCTCCCTCGCCCCCACCCTGTCCAGCCCCAGCAGGGCCGCGCCGAGGACCGGGCCGGCCGTGACCGTCTGGGGGATCGCCTTGGGGGCCCGGTCGGACAGCAGGTCCTTGATCCGGCCGTTCAGCCGGGGATGCTCGGCCGCCAGGACGCCGCCGCCCAGCAGGACGGGTGTCGGTTCGTTCAGCAGGTCGAGGCGGGTGAGGGCCACCACGGCCATGGCGACCACCTCCTCGGCCTGGCGGTCCACGATGGTGCGGGCGACCGGGTCTCCGGTCGCCGCCGTCGCGAAGAGGACCGGTGTCAGCTCGTGGCGGCGGGACGCCGCGATCCGGTCCAGGTGCAGCGCCTCGATCAGGGCGTACATGGACGTCAGGCCGAAGTGGGCCGGGAGGGTCCGGGACAGGGCCGTGGCGGGGCCGCGGCCGTCCTCCGCGCGTGACGCGTGCCACATCGCCTCCTCCGAGAGGCCCCAGCCGCCGCCCCAGTCGCCCGAGACCCTGCCGAGGGCCGGGAAGCGGGCCGTGCGGCCGTCGGGGCGCATGCCCACGCAGTTGATGCCCGCGCCGCAGACGACCGCTACGCCCCGGGGTTCCGTCACCCCCGCACGCAGGATCGCGAACGTGTCGTTGCGGACGGTGACCGTCGCGCCCCACGCGTGTGCGTGCAGAGCCTTCGCCAACTGGTCTTCCTCGACCGGGAAGTCGGCATTCGCCAGGCACGCCGAGACGTGTGTGACCGAGCTGAGGCCTGCCGTGGCCAGGGCCTGGCGGACAGGGAGAGCCAGCGTGTTCATCGCCGTCTCCAGGCCGACGGCAGGTGGGCGGAAGCCCGCCCCGCGCGCCGTGGCCAGGACCTCTCCGTCCGCCGTCACGATGGCCACGTCCGTCTTGCTGTTGCCGGCGTCGATGGCGAGGACGGTCGCGGTCAGGCCCACGCGAGGTGCTCCCGGTTGTGTGCGATCAATCGGTCCGTGAGTGTCTCGGCGTATTCGTACTGGGCGATGAGGGGGTGGGAGAGGAGCGCCTGGAAGACGCGTGTGCGGCCGCCGTGCAGGGCCGCCTCCAGGGCCAGGTGCTCGTACGCCGTCACGTTCGCCATCAGGCCCGCGTAGAGGGGGTCCACGGGGGCGACGGGGAGGGGGGACGCGCCCTTGGCGCCCACCGCCGCCTGCACCTCGATCACCGCGTCGTCGGGGAGGAACGGGAGCGTGCCCCGGTTGTACGTGTTCACCACCTGGTACGGCGTGCCGCCACCGCCGAGCAGGGCCGCCGCTAGGTCCACCGCCGCCTCCGAGTAGTACGCGCCGCCACGTTTGGCCAGCAGCTCCGGCTTCTCGTCCAGCGCCGGGTCCGCGTACATCGTCAGCAGTTCCTTCTCCATCGCCGCCACTTCGGCCGCCCTCGACGGCTTCGTCCGCAGTTCTCGTACGACCTCGTCGTGCGCGTAGTAGTAGCGCAGGTAGTACGACGGGATCACGCCCAGATCATTCAGCAGAGTGGGTGGCAGGCGGAGATCGGTCGCGATCGACTCGCCGTGGTCCGTCAGGAGCCTGGGCAGGACGTCCTCGGCCTCCGGGCCGCCGAGGCGCACTCCCGTTTCCCAGGTGAGGTGGTTGAGGCCCACGTGGTCCAGGTGGACCTCGGGAGGATCGACGTCCAGTAGCGCCGCGAACTTGCGCTGGAGGCCGATCGCCACGTTGCACAGGCCGACCGCCTTGTGGCCCGCCTCCAGCAGGGCGCGGGTCACGATGCCGACCGGGTTGGTGAAGTCGATGATCCAGGCGTCGGGGTTGGTGCGGCGTACGCGGTCCGCGATGTGGAGGACGACCGGGACCGTGCGCAGGGCCTTGGCCAGGCCGCCGGCGCCCGTCGTCTCCTGGCCCACGCAGCCGCAGTCGAGGGGCCAGGTCTCGTCCTGCTCGCGGGCCGCCTGGCCGCCCACGCGGAGTTGGAGGAGGACCGCGGCCGCGCCGTCGACCGCGCGGTCGAGGTCGGTAGTGGTGGCGATGCGGCCGGGGTGGTCCTGGCGGGCGAAGATACGGCGGGACAGGCCGCCGACCAGGGCCAGTCGGTCTTCCGCCGGGTCCATCAGGACCAGTTCCTCGATGGGCAGGGTGTCTCTGAGGCGGGCGAAGCCGTCCACGAGTTCGGGGGTGTAGGTCGAGCCTCCGCCGACCACGGTGAGTTTCATGTACGTCTAACCCTTTACTCCGGTGAGCGTGACACCCTCTACGAACGCCTTCTGGGCGAAGAAGAACACGAGGATCACGGGGGCCATGACCAGAACGGTGGCGGCCATGGTGAGGTTCCAGTCGGTGTGGTGGGCGCCCTTGAACGACTCCAGGCCGTAGGAGAGCGTCCAGGCGCCCGGGTTCTCCGAGGCGTAGATCTGCGGGCCGAAGTAGTCGTTCCACGCGTAGAAGAACTGGAAGAGCGCCACTGCGGCAATGCCCGGTTTCGCCATCGGGAGGACGACCTTGAGCAGGGTGCGCAGGTCGCCGCAGCCGTCGACCCTCGCCGCGTCCAGGTACTCGTCGGGGATCGTGGTGAGGAACTGGCGGAGGAGGAAGATGGAGAACGCGTCGCCGAACGCCATGGGGATGATCAAGGGCCAGAGCGTGCCGGAGAGGTCCAGCTGCTTCGCCCAGAACAGATACATCGGGATGATGACGACCTGCGGCGGCAGCATCATCATCGAGATGACCAGCATCAACGCCAGATTGCGGCCCCGGAAGCGGAACTTGGCCAGGGCGTAGGCCACCGGGATCGAGGAGATCACCGTGAGGGCCGTGCCCAGGAACGCGTAGAAGAGGGTGTTCCGCCACCAGGTGAGGAAGCCGGGGGTGTCGAAGACCCTGCGGTAGTTGTCCCACTCCCAGGTGTGCGGGATCAGATCGCGGCTGAGCGCCTGGCTGTCGCTCATGAGCGAGGTGAGCAGGACGAAGACGAAGGGGAGGGTGAAGAAGAGGGCCGCCGCGATGCCCAGGGAGTGGATCGCGATCCATTCCAGGAGTGCTCTGCGGTGCGCCGTGCGTTCCGCAGGGGAAGGAAGGGTCTTCAACTCCAGGGGCTTGTCCAGTAGTTGCGTCATCGGTCACCTGCCTGGATCAGGCCGCCCTTGCGGCGCATCAGGAGTGCGGTGAAGGCCATGGAGAGGGCGAAGAGCACCAGGGCGACCACACAGGCGGAGCCGTAGTCGAAGCGCTGGAAGCCCAGGTTGTAGACGAGTTGGGGGAGGGTGAGCGTGGACTTGTCGGGGTAGCCGGGCTCGAAGAGCGTTCCCGCGCCCTGGATCACGCCGGAGGCGACCTTTCCGGCGATGAGCGGCTGTGTGTAGTACTGCATCGTCTGGATCACGCCGGTGACGACCGCGAACATGACGATCGGCGAGATGTTCGGGAGCGTGACGTAGCGGAAGCGCTGCCAGGGCGTCGCGCCGTCCAGTTCGGCCGCCTCGTACTGCTCCTTCGGTACGTCGAGCAGGGCCGCCATGAAGATGACCATCAGATCGCCGATGCCCCACAGGGCCAGCAGGGTGAGGGCCGGCTTCGACCAGGCGGGGTCGTTGAACCAGCCGGGGGCGGGGAGCCCGATGTTCTCCAGGATGGAGTTGACGGGGCCCGTGCCGGGGTTGAGGAGGAAGGCGAAGGCCATGGTGGCCGCCACGGGCGGGGCCAGGTAGGGCAGGTAGAACAGGGTGCGGAAGACGCCCGTCCCCGTCTTGATCTTGGTGATCAGCAGGCCCACGCCCAGGCCGAAGGCGACCCGGAGCGTGACCATGATGACGACCAGCCACAGGGTGTTGCGCAGGGCGGGCCAGAACATGGGGTAGTGCTCGAAGACGTACGTCCAGTTCTTCGTGCCCGTCCAGGCCGGCGGCTTGAAGCCGTCGTACCGCATGAAGGAGAAGTAGACGGTGGAGAGCAGGGGGTAGGCGAAGAAGACCGTGAAGCCGATCAGCCAGGGGGAGAGGAAGGCCAGGGTGCGTAGCGTCGAGCGGCGGTGTTTCGCCCGCAACGTATGGGTGCTCACGGCAGGACTCGTGCTCATGGCTACTTCGCCTGCGCGATGTCCGTGTCGATCTGCGCGGCCGTCTTCTTCAGGCCGGCCTTGAGATCGGTTGCCTTGCCGCTTTCATAGGCGTAGCCGAACTCCTGGACCGTGGTGAGGTAGACACCGCCGTTGACGGACGCGGGGGCGGTGGTGGAGTTCGGGTTGGCGGCGATCTCCAGGAACGTCTTGAAGCGCGGGTCGTACTTCAGCTTCGGGGACTTCAGAGCCGCGAGCGTCGACGGGACGTTGTGGATGGCGTTGGAGAAGTTCACCACCGCGTCCGTGTTCGTGGTCATGTACTTCACCAGCTCCCAGGCGGCGTTCTGCTTCTTGCTGGTCGCCGCGATACCGGCGATCGTGCCGGTGATGTAGCCCTTGCCGTACTGGTCGGCCTGGTCGTCGGGGACGGGCAGCGGGGCCACGCCGATGTCGAACTTCGGCTTGGTGTCCAGGGCCATGCCCAGGCGCCACTCGCCGTCGAGCTGCATGGCGACCTGACCGGTGTGGAAGGGGTGCTTGGGGCCCCACTCGTCGCCGAGCTTGGAGCGGTAGGTCTCCAGCTTGCGGTAGCCGCCGAGTTCGTCGACCAGCTTCTTCTGGACCGTGAACGCGGCCTCGAACGCCGGGTCCTTGCCGACGTTCGACTTGCCGTCCTTGTCGAAGTACGTGGGGGAGAACTGGCCGAGGTAGTGCTCGGTGGTGGTCTCCCAGCCGTGGTAGTTCGGCATGAAGCCGAGCTGCTTGTAGGTGTCGCCCTGGGGGATCGTCAGCTTCTTGGCGACCCGCTCGAACTCGGACCAGGTCTTCGGCGGGCTGGTGATGCCGGCCTTCTCGAACGCCGTCTTGTTGTAGTAGAGGCCGTACGCGTCGCCGAGGAGGGGGACCGCGCAGCGGTCTCCGTCGAACTGGGTGTACTCGTTCATCGCCTTCGGGAAGGTCTTCTCCGGGTCGACGCCGGACTTCTCGAAGAACGGGTTCAGGTCCACCAGGGCGCCGGAGGAACAGAACTTTCCGACGCTGTTGGTGGTGAAGGACGAGATCACGTCCGGGGCCTTGGCGCCGCCGGTGCGCAGGGCCTGGTTCATCTTGTCGTCGGTCATGTTGCCGACGACGTTGACGTGGATGTTGGGGTGCGCCTTCTCGAAGCCGGCGACCAGGGACCGGACGGCCTTCACCTCGCCGGGCGCGCTCCAGGCGTGCCAGAAGTTGATGGTCGTCTCCTGCGAGGCGTCGTCGCTCGCGCCGGCGTCCGACTGGCCGGTGCACGCGGTGGTGAAGAGGGCGAGGGAGGCGGAGGCGGCGAGTGCGATGGCTGCTTTTCTGGATATTCCGGGCATGGCGAGGCTCCCTGAGGCACGGGGGAAGGGGAAAGAGGGAGAAGAGAGAAGGGAGAAGGGAATGCGGGGAGGGGGGTGGGGTCAGCGGGAGGTGTCGAAGACCTCGTCGCGCGTCGTCGCGAGCGCGCTCTCCAGCGCGCCGCGCAGCACGGGATGTTCACGGACGTCGCCCACGACCAGGCGGGGGCGTGACGCGGCCAGCTCTTCCAGTTCGGCCTGGACGAGGGCGCGCAGGGTCTCGCCGCCCGAGGTGAGGGACGCGCCGCTCAGCACGACGAGCTCGGGGTCGAGGACCGAGACGAGGGAGGCCAGACCGGTGGCCAGCCGGGTCGCGTAGGTCTGGAGGAGACGGCGGTGGGGTTCGTCGTCGGCCTCCGCCGCCCGGGCCACCAGTTCCGCCGCCGCCTCGGCGTACGGCCCCTGCGGGACGTCCTCGATGCCGAGTTCACGGGCCAGCCTGGGCACGGCCTGCGAGCCGGCCAGCTCCTGGTAGCCGCCGCTGTTGGCCTTGGTGACCTGGCGGACCAGGGGGGTGCCGGGCACCGGCAGGAAGCCGACCTCGCCGGCGCCGCCGCTCCAGCCGCGGTGCAGCCGGCCGCCGAGGACCAGGGCGGCGCCCAGGCCCTCCTGGTTCCACAGCAGCACGAAGTCCGCGTGGCCCCGGGCCGCGCCGAGCCGCTGTTCGGCGAGCGCGACCAGGTTGACGTCGTTCTCGTACTCGAAGGGCATCGGCAGGGCGGCGGCTAGCTCGTCCAGGAGGGTGGGGGAGTGCCAGCCGGGGAGGTGGGAGGCGTAGCGCAGACGGCCCGTGGTGGGGTCGAAGGCGCCGGGGGTGCCGATGACGAGGCGATGGATGTCGGCCCGTGCGAGGCCCGCCGCCTTCACCGCGCCGTCCAGGGCGTCGGTGACCTGCTGGACGACCGGGGTGCCGGTGCGCCTGCCGGGGGTGGGCACCTCGTGCCGGCCGACCGTGCGGCCGGTGATGTCGGAGACCGCGGCGAGGATCCGCTGCGGGGTGACGTCGAGCCCGGCGGCGTGTCCGGCGGCCGGGTTGACCTCGTAGAGCTGGGCGTTCGGGCCAGGACGGCCTTCGGTGGTGCCGGTGGCCAGGACGAGGCCCGCCGCCTCCAGGCGGGCCAGGAGCTGGGAGGCGGTCGGCTTGGACAGGCCGGTGAGCTTGCCGATCCGCGTACGGGACAGCTGCCCGTGTTCCAGCAGCAGGTCGAGGGCGGCCCGGTCGTTCATGGCGCGCAGGACGCGTGGGGTGCCCGGCGTACCGGCGGTTCCTGCCATGCGTGTCCACACCTGCCCTTCGGCTGCTCAGCTTCTCAATGATCAGGCGGGGAAGTCCATCGAGGCCCGCCGACCTACTGTTAGGAAAGTTTCCTATCGGTGGTGAGGAAGCTAAACCCGGCGCCTTCGGGAGTCAAGAGGGCATGAAGCACAAGAG
>NZ_JBSHKH010000133.1:0-22760 GCF_053643595.1 Streptomyces sp. NPDC055506
GGGCCACCAGGCCCGGCACGCCGTTGACCGAACGCTCCAGGAGTTCGAGCCCGGGAGCCTTGTCGGCGATGGCGACCATGTACCGGGCGATGCGCGCGCCACCCTCGACCGGGCGCAGGACGGTGCCGACCATGCCGCCGCCGTCGGCGGTCATCACGGCGGCCGGGTCGAGGAGACCGACGAGGGCCGCGATGTCCTTCGTCTCCCATGCCTCTTTGACGTGCCTCACCACGTCGGCCCGGCCGGGCGCCGGCACCGGAGCACGCGTGACGTCCACCCGCCGGCGGGCGGAGGCGGCCAGCTGCTTGCAGGCCGCGGGGGTACGGCCGAGAACGCCGGCGATCTCGGCGAACGGGTACCGGAAGACGTCGTGCAGGACGAACGCCACCCGCTCGGCGGGCGTCATCGACTCCAGGACCACGAGGAAGGCCATGGCCACCGACTCGTCCAGGACGATCTGGTCGGCGGGGTCCGCGGGGTCGGCGCCGCCCGCGCGGTCCCACTCGGTGCGGTCGGGCAGCGGCTCGGGCAGCCACGCGCCGACATAGCGTTCACGGCGGGCCCGTGCCGAGCCGAGCAGGTCCAGGCAGATGCGGCCGGTCACCGTCGTCAGCCAGGCGCCGGGGGACAGGATCTCCTCCTGCCGGCTCTGTGACAGCCCGTACCAGCGCGCGTATGCGTCCTGTACGGCGTCCTCCGCTTCGGCCACCGAACCGAGCAACCGGTAAGCGACGTTGATCAGTCGGCGTCGCTCGCCGGCTATTTCAGCCGTCCTCGTCCCGACACTCCCCATGCCCCCGGCCGCCCCCTCGCCTTACCTTTCGCGGGCCCGCGTCGTCGAGCCGGTGAGACCTTATCGATCTACCGCCCGACGGCGGGAAAAGGGGACTGGACATGGCCACTCAGGTGACGGCAGCGGCGAACGCCCGGCGCACCTCCTCGTTCCTGCGGATCGCGATCGCCCTGCAGACCCTCACCATCTTCCTCCAGGCGGTCTCGGCCGGACTGCTGCTGACTTCGTCCTACGGGGCGATGCTGCATGACGTCGGATCCCGGGTGATGTACGGGGCGTCGATGCTGTACGTGCTCGCGGCGGTGCTGACGTGGAAGCCGGGCGGCGGCTCGCCCCGGCCCGTGCTGCACGCCACGGGCTTCCTCGCACTCGCCTCGGTCCAGGTCGTGGTCGGCATCGCGCACATCCCGTCGGTCCATCTCCCCCTGGGCGTCCTGATGTTCGGGCTGAGCCTGCTGGCGCTGGCCCGGCGCTGAGGTCCGGCGCCGGGCGCACCCGGTCACCGGCTACTCGTCGGACAGCGTGAGGTCGGGAACCCGCCAGGCCGCGATCACGAAGGCGACCAGGGACACCGCGGCACCCGTGAGGAAGACCAGGCGCATGGAGGCGACATAGCCCTCAAGGAACGGCAGGGCCGCGCTCGGGTCGAGGGCGCGCAGGAACGCGGAGTCCTCCAGGTCGACGCCGCCGTCGGGACGCAGCACTCCGGTCAGGGCATGCGCGTTGTCGGGCTGGGCCAGCAGCCGGCGGTAGGCCGGGTCGTGGCGGGCCTCGGCCAGCCGGTCGGCGATGCTGCCGGCCGCCGTGGTGAACAGGACCGACAGGAACGCGGCGGTGCCGACCGTGCCGCCGTTGGAGCGGAAGAAGTTGACCGACGCCGTCGCCGCGCCCATGTCCGTACGGGGCACCTCGCACTGCGCGAGCGTGGTGAGCGTCTGCATCGACGCGCCGAGCCCCGCGCCCATCAAAGCCATGCCGAGCGCCGGGTGCCACAGCGGGCTGTCCGCCCATAGCGTCGCGAAGACGAGCATCGCCGCGGTGAACGAGCCGACACCGGCGACGAGATGCACCTTGAACCGGCCCGTCCGGGCGATCATCCGGCCCGTCACCAGCGTCACCGCGAGGTTCGCGGCGACCGTGGGCAGGGTGGCCAGGCCCGCCGCGATGGGACTCATACCGCGGACCAGCTGCAAGTAGAGCGGCAGCGTCGTCATCGCGCCGAACATGCCGATGCCGACGACGAAGTGCAGCCCGACCCCCAGCCGGAAGGTCCGGATGCGGAACAGCCGCGGCGGCAGCAGCGCGGCGTCGCCCGTCCGCCGCTCGACCACCAGGAACACGGCCAGACCCGCCACACCGATCGCGTACATCGACAGGGCCAGAGGCGAGTCCCACCCCCAGGTACGGCCCTGCTCCGCGACGGTCAGCAGCGGCACGATGCCCACGGCCAGGGCGAGCGCCCCGGCGTAGTCGAGCCGGTGCCGCACCCGCCGGTGCGGGAAGCGCAGCACCCGCATGATCGTCACCGCGGCCGCTGCGGCGAGCGGCACGTTGATCAGGAAGATCCACCGCCAGCCGGCGATGCCGAGCAGCTCGGCCCGGTCCGCGAACGCACCGCCCACCAGCGGGCCGACGATGCTGGCGCCGCCGAACACGGCCATGAAGTAGCCCTGGTAGCGGCCCCTTTCCCGCGGGGAGGTGATGTCGGCGATGATCGTCATCGCCAGCGACATCAGCCCGCCGCCACCGAGCCCCTGAACGGCGCGGAACGCCGCGAGCTCATAGATGGACGTGGCACAGCCGCACAGCAGTGAGCCGACGGTGAACAGGGCGATCGCGGCGAGGTAGACGGGCCTGCGGCCGTGGATGTCGGAGAGCTTGCCGTAGAGCGGCGTCGCGAGGGTGGCGCTGATGAGATACGCGGTCGTCACCCACGCCTGGGCCGTCAGCCCGTGCAGGTCGTCGGCGATGGTCCGCAGCGCGGACGAGACCACCGTCTGGTCCAGCGCCCCCAGGAACATGCCGAGGACCAGCCCGGACATGACGGTGGTGATCTGCCGGTGACTGAGCCGCGGGGGTATGTCCCCGGACGCGCCCTGTTCTTGGGTGTCGGAGAAGGTCACGTGTCGTCCTTGGGGTGGGGCGGGTACGGGCCGCCCGGGGGTTCCGGAGCGGCCCGTACCCGGGGAACCGGGCGGTCAGCCGGCGATCTTCGCCAGGTCACCGACCGCCTGGTCGACCTCGGGCAGCGTCAGCATCGCCAGCTGGGCCGACCGGGCCCGCGCCCGGGGCCCGGGATCGGCGAGGAGCCCCCGGCACGCCTCGGCGATGCCGGCCGCGCCGCGGTCCGTGATGTGACGGCCGAGCCCCAGCTCCGCCACCCGGTCCGCGTTGGCGGGCTGGTCCCCGAAGTGCGGCAGCACCGCCAGCGGGGTGCCGGTGCGCATGGCCTCGCGGATGCTGTTGAAGCCGCCGTGCGTGACGAACACGTCGACCGACTCCAGCAGCAGCGGCTGCGGCACCCGCTCGGTGACATGGACGTGCCCGGGCAGGCCCTCGGTGTCCACCGGAATCCCGGACGTCGACACGACGACCGTGCAGTCGTCCAGCTGGGCCGCCGCCCCCACGATCGCCTCCAGGCTCTCCGTGGGGTCCGGCAGCTTCACGGGCAGAGAGGTCTCCCGGTCCGCCATGCGCTCCCGCAGCACCGGCAGGGCGGTGCCGATCGCCGCGTACACCAGCGGCCGGTCCGTGGGCAGCCGGGCGAGCCAGTCCGGCAGCACGCCGCCCCGCTCGACGTCCACCGTCTGCCGGTAGGCCCACGCCTCGCGCAGATGCCGGGCGAAGGAGAAGCCGGACGGTACGTAGTCCACACGGCCGTGCGGAACGAGGGACAGCGGATCCTCCCGCACGGGCAGCCCCAGCTCCTCGCGCCGCTCGTTCAGCCTCGGCAGCACCTCGCCGGGGTCCAGGATGTTGCTGAACCCCGAGGGCGTGGGCAACTGCGGTACGCCCAGCAGTTCGGCGGTCAGCACCGCGCCCATGTCCATGCCGTCCCGCAGGATCACATCCGGCCGGAAGTCCTTGGCGAGGGGCAGCAGGACGTCCAGGTGCGGCTTGACTCCCGGCCCGGCCAGGTGCCGCATCAGCAGCCGGGTCAGTGCGTCCGTCGGCTCCGTGAGGTCGGCGGTCTCCTGGAGCTCGGCGAGGTACGGCCCCATCGCGGCGAGCGGATCGAACTCCGGCAGAGCGGCGTTCACCTGGACGTCGTCGTCACGGAAGACGGGCGCGAGGGCTTCGGTGGTGACCACCAGCACCTGGTGCCCGGCCTTGGAGAGGGCGCGCAGCAGCGGCAGTTGAGCACGGCCGTGGGAGGGACTGCCGAGCGTGGTGCACAGAACCCGCATGGGGGGTGAGCCTTTCTCTCGGGATTGGTTCGGTGGCAGGGAGGAGTGGGCAAAGGTGCGGCGCGGGCCGCCCCGCCCGGGTGTCACGCCACTCGCGTCGGCGCGTCGGCGCGCCCGATGCCCCGCCGGCTCAGTCCGGCCCGCGCGAGGCGGTCCGCGTCCAGCAGGTTGCGGAAGTCGTGCACCTCGTGGCCCGTCATGCGCGCGGCGATCGCCGCCCAGTCGAGGTCGCGCAGCTCCGGCCACTCGGTGAGGACGAGACAGGCCGCCGCCCCCTCCGCCGCCCGCACCGGGTCGTCGGAGAGCTCCAGCAGATCGCTCAGGTCGGGCCGCTCCTCGCGCAACGCCGGGTCGTACGCGGTGAGTTCGGCGCCCCGCTCGCGCAGCAGCCGGGCGATGGAGAGCGCGGGCGAGTCGCGCAGGTCGGAGGTGCCGGCCTTGAAGGTCAGCCCGTACAGGGCGAGCCGTACGCCGTGCAGCGAACCGTCCTCGGCGCGACCGCAGGCGGCGGCGACCCGGTCGACGAGCTGCCGCTGATGGGCGACGTTGGTCTCGATGGTGGCGCGCAGCAGGGGGAAGTCGACCCCGGCCAGATCGCACACGGTCAGCAGGGCGTGGGTGTCCTTGGGCAGACAGGAACCGCCCCAGCCGGGCCCAGGACGCAGGAACGCGGAGCCGATGCGCGGGTCCCGGCCTATGCCCTCGGTGACATCGGCGATGTCGGCGCCGAAGCGTTCGCAGACGGTGGCGAGGTTGTTGGCGAAGGACAGCTTCATCGCGAGGAAGAAGTTCGCCGCGTACTTGGTCAGTTCGGCGCTGGCGGCGTCGGTGAGCACCAGCGGCGCGTCCAGTTCGGCGTACAGCTCGGCCACGCGCCGGGCGGTGTCCCGGTCGTCGGCGCCGATGACGATCCGGTCGGGGTGCAAGAAGTCCTGGACGGCGCGGCCCTCGCGCAGGAACTCCGGGTTGCTCACCACGGCCACGTCGTCCCGGCCGAGCAGCGCGGCCACCCGTTCGCACGTACCGACGGGCACCGTCGACTTGTTGACGACGACACAGCCCGGCGGCAGTACGTCGCGGATCTGCGCGGCCACGGCCTCCACCGCGGCGAGATCGGCGGCGCCGCCCGCCCCCATGGGCGTGGGCAGGCACAGGAACACCACCTCCGCCTCGGCCACGGCGGCCGCGGTGTCGCCCGTGAATTCGAGCCGGGCCGCGTCCAGGGCGTCCCGGACGGTCTCGGCAAGACCGGGCTCCAGGATGTCCACCCTGGCCTCGCGCAGCCGCTCGACCTTGTGCGGGTCGGCGTCCGCGCACACCACGGAGTGCCCGAGTGAGGCCAGACAGGCGCCGGTTGTCAGTCCGACGTAGCCGGTTCCGATGACGGCGACGCGTCGAGCAGGCACAGAAGATCACCTTTTCCGGTCGGTGGGGGGTGCCCGGGTGCGCCGGCTTCGGGAGGTGCGCCGTCGCGTCCTGCGGGCAGACCTGGAAGGGCCGACTCCGTCGTACGGCCCGGGAACAGCGAGGACTCAAGTCACCAATCGTTGACCTGAGTCAGGTATGTCATGCGGCGAGAACGCAAGTCAACGAGTGATGACATCGGTCGGTGACTTTGAGACAGGTGCCGCAGACTGGAACATGGGCGGATGGCCGAGGGGCCGTGGAACCACGGAGGTGCGGTACGTGACCGGAGCACACAAGGGCGAGACGTCGAAGGCGGAGGCCTGCCGGCGCACGCACAAACGCTCGGCGTCGGGAACGCGTACCGCGCTGCGGGCGGCCGCGGCCTTCCGCTTCGGCAAGTACGGCTACGAGGGCACCAGCGTGCGCGACATCGCGGGCGACGTCGGTGTGGACGCGGCCCTCGTCTACCGCTACTTCGGCTCGAAAGAGGCGCTGTTCAACGACGTGTCGGGTACGGGCAAGATATTCGAGCCGCTGCTGGACGAACCGGTCGAGGCGATACCCGACTGGTTCTGCGCGCTGCTCATGGGGCCGCCGAGGGAGGGCGACTTCCCGCATCCGGTGCTGTCCGTGCTGCGCTCTTCCGGCCGGGACGAGGCGGTGGCGCGGCTGCGGGCGGACTTCACGGAGGTGTTCTCCCAGCGCCTGGCCGCCCGGCTCGGCGGCCCCGACGCGGATCTGCGGGCGGAACTCCTGGCGGCCTGGATGCTCGGCACCAGCCTGATGCGAACGGAGATCCGCCCGCCCGCCTTGGCCTCGGTGCCGGACGCCACACTGGAGCGCTACCTCCGAGCGGGCATCGAGGTGCTGCTGGGCCCGGGGCCGGGGGACGGCGCGGGGACGGCCGGAGCCGGAGACGAAGGTCCCTGCATCGGCGACAACTGCCCCGACGCCGGGTGAGGCATGGGACCTCGGACGGTGGCCTGGGGCCGGGCCGGGGTGAGGTAGCACCCGGCGGTCCCCGTGGCGTGCGGAGTGAGCAGGTCCAGCAGCCGGTCGGCCGCGGGCCAGAGGACATCGCCGTCACGCTCGGCGTGGGGGGTTTCCAGGACGAAGGCCACGTGGGTGGAGTCCTCGGCGACGCGGGTGCGGTGGGCGTCGCGGTGGTTCCAGTGCCGCGTCAGGAACCCCGGCGGCGTCCGCGTAGATGATCTCGCCGGGCTTGGGGTGCTCGACGGTGTCGGGTTCGCCGGGCGGGGTGAAGGATTCGAAGTCGGCGGGCGGCAAGTTCGACCCCGACGAATAGGCGCAGCTGTTCGTCGACGCGGGCGCCAGGTTCAAGCTGCTGGTGGCGATGCACCACGCGTACAACGCCTGCACGCGCTGGGTCCTGGACCGTCAGCCCGGGTCGGCCGGGATCCGCAGGCTCACCTCGTAACCCCCGTCGGAGGTGGGGCCCGACGCGAAGGTGCCGTCGAGGAGTTCGGCGCGCTCCTTGAGGCCGACGAGGCCCTGACGGGACCCGGGCAGCGGCAGGGAGGGCCGGGTGGGGGGCGTGTTGGTGACGGTCACACCGAAGGCCTCGCCGTCGTCGGCAGACCAGAGCCGTACGGTCGCGGTGGCGCCGGGTGCGTGCTTGCGCACATTGGTGAGGGCTTCCTGCACGGTGCGGTACACGGCGCGCTGGGCGGGCGTGCCGACGTCGGGCGGGAGTTCGCCGAGCAGTTCGCTGTCGATGCCACAGGTCACCAGGAGCTTGCGCAGGTCGGCGAGGGTGGGCTGCGGGGTGAGTTCGGTGGCGTGCCCGCCCGAGGCCCTGAGCAGGGTGACCATGTGGCGCAGTTCGTCGAGGGTGTCGACGCTGAGGGAGCGGATGGTGCGGGCGCCTTCCTTGAAGTCCGGTTCCGTGGCGGCGACCTGGAGGGCACCGGCCTGCACGGCGATCAGGCTGACCTGATGGGAGACGACGTCGTGCATCTCGCGGGCGAGCTGGGCGCGCTCGCGGGCGAGGACGGCCTGGGAGTGCAACAGTCGCTCGTGCTCGCGTGCCTCCTCGATCTCGACGAGACGACGGGCCAGGTCCCGCCGCGCCTGGACCAGTTGGCCCAGCAGGACGGGCGCGGCGGCCGTGGCGAGCGTGTAGAAGAAGTAGACGAGGGTCCAGGTGTGGTCGCGCGAGGTGAAATCGTCCAGGGGCCAGGGCGCGGCCGATGCCAGGGCGAACAGCAGGGCGCACACGACGAGCAGACGGCGGTCGCGGGACCGTTCCGCCAGCGTGAACAGAGCGGCGAACGGGGCGAAGACGATTTCCAGCATAAGGCTGGCCGGAAGGGTGCACGCGAACACCGCGAGCGGGAAGCGGCGGCGGAACACGAGCGCGGCACAGCCCGCGGCGGCCACCACCGTCGCCAGGCGGGAATCCTCGTCCAGGTTGATCCAGACGTCCCCGGCCGCGATCGCCACTATGACGACGTCGAGGACCGGTTCCGGGACGCGCGCCCACCACGCACGGCGAGTTGTCATCGCCCGGACCCCGAACGCCGTCGCCCGTCGAGCAGCCCAGCCCGCTGCGCGAGCAGCGCGGCCTGCACCCGGCTGCCGACCCGCAGCTTGGTCAGGATCGCGCTGACGTGATCCTTCACCGTGCCCGCGCTGAGGTGGACGCGGGCACCGATCTCGGTGTTGGACAGTCCCTCCGCGATCAGTACGAGCACCTCGCGCTCGCGCTCGGTGAGTCGTCCCACGCGTGCTGCCTCGGCGTCGTCGGCCGCCGCGGCCCCCGGATGGCTCTGCCACACGGCGCGGGAGGCCTTCGGCGACATCACGATGCCGCCCGCGGCCAGGGTCCGTACCAGCTGGGCGAGTTGGTCGGGCTCGGTGTCCTTGAGCAGGAATCCGGCCGCTCCGGAGCGCAACGCGGTGAGAACGTACTCGTCCGCGTCGAACGTCGTCAGCATGGCCACCACCGGCGGCTTCGGCAGGGCGCGCACCTCCCGCAGCACGGTCAGTCCGTCGACGTCCGGCATCCGGATGTCCAGCAGCACGACGTCCGGCCGCTCCCGCCGGACACTGTCGACGGCCTCCGCGCCCGCCGTGGCCGCGACGACCTCGATGTCGTCCGCAGCGCCCAGGATCAGCTTGAAGCCGGACCGCACGAGCGCCTCGTCGTCCACCACCACTACCCGGATCACGCGTGCTCCGCCTCGTCGCCCCTGTGCGTACGCCTCCGGCCGCACGGCGGTGCCGATCGGCACCGGTCCCACCGTAGAACGAGAAATGCCGTGTGCGGTGGTGCGGCGGGACGCTCCCGCCACTCGGGGGGCGCGGACCCGCCGCCCGGCGGGGCCGGACCGGACACGTGCCGGATACTCCCGGCTCAGGCCGCTCCAGAGCCTGGAGAAATGACCCAGAACGCAGACGACACGGCGCTCGTGGCGCCGCCCGCCGCCCGGTTGGAAACCACCGAGAGGGGACGTGCCCCGACGGGACGCCTGATCGGAGTGGACCTCGCCCGGGGGCTCGCGGTCTTCGGGATGTACGCGGCCCACCTCGGCCCCGACCCCTCCGAGGGCGGAGCGACCGGCTTCCTCATGGAGCTGACGCACGGCCGCGCCTCCGCGCTGTTCGCCTTCCTGGCGGGCTTCTCGATCATGTTGATCACCGGCCGCCGTACCCCGAAGACCGGCCGGGCGGGCCGTCAGGCGGTCGCCAAGGTCGTGATCCGGGCACTGGTTCTGCTGGCCCTGGGCACCGCGCTCACGCTCACCGATACGCCGGTCGAGGTGATCCTCGCCTTCTACGGCCTCTACTTCCTGCTGGTGCTGCCGCTGTACAGGCTCAGCGCCCGCCCGCTGGCGATCATCGCCGCCGCCGGTGCCCTGGTCCTTCCCCAGGTGCTGTACGTCGTCCAGGGCGCCCTGAACTCCGGCGAGAACGGCGGTCCCGGCGGCATCTGGGCCTGGCCCGCGGACGCCGACGGCATCGTCTCGCTGCTGTTCACCGGCACCTACCCCGCGCTGACCTGGATCCCCTTCGTCATCGCCGGCATGGCCGTGGCCCGCCTGGACCTGGCCGCCACCGCCGTACGCATACGCCTGGCCGTAACCGGCGTCGCCCTGGCTCTGCTCGGGTACGGCGGCTCCTGGCTGGCCCTGCACCTGGTGCCCGGAGTCCTGCCGGCGCTCAACGCCTCCGCCTGGGGCGAGGGTGGTTCGGCCGCGTCTGCCTGGTGGTCCGACACCTGGGGCTACTCGAGTGGCGACACCGCTGCCGCCCTCCTCGTGGCCTCCCCGCACAGCGAGACCACCCTGTCGGTCATCGCCAACGCCGGTGTGGCGATCGCGGTCCTCGTCGGCTGTCTCGCGGCGGTGGATGCCTTCCCGCGCTTCCACCGGCTCGCCCGACCGGTGATCGCGGTCGGCACGATGTCCCTGACCGCGTACGTCTTCCACATCGTCGGCATCCGGTTCCTCGGCATCGAGGAACTCCCCGGCTCAGCGCCGCACGTGCTGCTCGGCTTCATCGCGGCCGTTACCGTTTTCGCGACGCTGTGGTCCCGCTTCTTCCGGCGAGGCCCCTTGGAGTGGCTGCTCGGCAAGGCCACGAGGCCGGCCGAACTCGTCCGCTGAGCCGGCCGGCAACCGTGGGAGGGTCGTCTCAAGCGCGAACTCCGGCGCTGTCGGCCGGGGCGCCGGGCACCGCCCGGGTGCCCGGCAGTGGGGTGCGGGCGGGGCGGTCGGCCAGGACGTCGAGGATGTTGTCGACCGCCAGGTCGACCATGGCGGCCCGGGTGGCCTCGGTGGCCGAGCCGATGTGGGGGAGTGTGACCACGTTCGGCTCGGCGACCAGCGGCGACAACTCCGTTCCCATCGGCTCGCGTTCGAAGACGTCGAGTCCGGCGGAGTGCAGCCGCCCCTCCCGGACGGCGTGCAGCAGGGCCTCCTCGTCGACGACACCACCGCGGGAGGTGCTGACCAGCGTGGCCGTGGGCTTCATCGCGGCCAGTTCGCGGGCGGAGATGAGGTGCCGCGTCTCCTCGGTGAGCGGGACGTGCAGCGACACGATGTCGGACTCCGCCAGCAGCGTGGACAGTTCCACCGAGGCCGACAGGTCGTCGTCGGGGGCGTAGGGGTCGTGGTGGAGCACGCGCATGCCGAAGCCGTGGGCCCGGCGGGCCACCGCGCGGCCGATCTGGCCGTAGCCGACCAGGCCGAGGGTCGCGCCGTGGATGTCCAGACCGAGGTAGTCGTGCATCCGGAACAGCCCCCAGGAGCCCGACGCCAGGCTCGCCCCGGCGGTACCGATCCGCCGGCGGGCGGCGAGGATCAGGGCGAAGGTGAGGTCGGCGGTGGTCTCCGCGAGCACGCGCGGAGTGTGGGTGACGACGATGCCGCGCTCGGCGGCGGCGGCCCGGTCGACGTTGTCGAAGCCCATGCTTGCCAGCGCGATGACCCGCAGGGAGGGGCCGGCGGCGTCCATCAGCGCGCCGTCCACCGGGTCATTGCCCAGGGCGAGGATTCCGCTGACTCCGGGTGCGAGCGCCGCGAGGTCCGAGGGGCCGGGCTTGCCGTCACCGGGCCAGGCCACTGAATCCGCTGCCCCGGCCAAACGGTCAAGGCCGTTGCCGGGCAGGTTTCCACGGGTGGTGAGCACACGCTTCTTCATTCATGTCTCCAGGGCAGCGATTTTCGCAGAAAACTAGCTGCGACCGCCACCGGAAACAAATAGAGGTTTTGTGTGACGCTATTGCGGTTCCTTATTCTTCGTGTGGTGTCTCGTCAAAGGCCGTGATGAGATCGAGGAACAGGTCGTGCACCGCGAGGGCGGGTTCCGAGAGGGGCTGGTTGTCCGAGGTCACCAGGGACAGCTTCACCTGGATCACGGGATGCACGATGCGGCGCACCGACAGGGAGCGGACGTCGAGGATGGCGCGCGCGGCCGACCAGGGCAGGACGGTGGCGCCGAGACCCGCGTCCACGGCGTTGACGAGCGTCAGCGCGGACTCGACCTCGCCCGCCACGTTCGGCAGGAGCGAGGCCTGCTGGAAGGCTGCGTCCACCACCTGCCGGATCGTGTGGATGCGGCTGGGCAGCAGCAGCGGCACGTCCTTGAGCTCGTCCAGGTCCACCTCGCCCGTCCCGCGCGGGGCCGTGTCCCCGGGGGCGCCGATCAGGAACAGGTCCTCCGTCCGCAACGGCTCGAACTGCACACCCCGCAGCGGGCCGGCCCCGTAGAT
Source organism: Streptomyces sp. NPDC055506 (assembly GCF_053643595.1). NCBI lineage: Bacteria > Bacillati > Actinomycetota > Actinomycetes > Kitasatosporales > Streptomycetaceae > Streptomyces > Streptomyces sp. NPDC055506. The sequence goes on from NZ_JBSHKH010000133.1 coordinate 11,843, forward strand.
GAACGCCATGTCCATCCGCCCGGTCATGATGGCCTCGCTGATCACCCCGCCGAAGTTCTCGTTGACGTGCAGCAGGATGTCCGGGTAGCGCTCACGCACGCTCTTCAGCAGCGGCAGCGCGAGCGCCGCGCCCAGGCTGTACGGGGCGAGACCTACGGACACGCTGCCGGCGGGAGCCCGGCCGGAGACCTCCACGGCGGCGTGCGCGAGGTCCACCTGCCTCAGGATCAGCTGGGCGTGCCGGTACAGCGCCCGGCCCGCCTCGGTCGGGGCCACCCCGCGTTTGCTGCGGATCAGCAGCTGCTGCCCGAACTGCGCCTCCAGCGCGGACAGCTGCTGGCTGAGCGCGGGCTGGGCGATGTGCAGGATGTCGGCCGCGCGCGTGATGCTCCCCGCGTCAATGATCTTGATGAACGAGTACAGACGCCTGGTGTCCATGCGGGGCCTTCCACGGGGAGCGGAGCCTCATCGTAGGGAGGGCCCACCTCGAAGCACACCCCCGAGAGAGGCCGGGGGTGTGAGGCAGGTCATAACGGTTCGCGATAACGCCAGATCGAACGCATATTGGCGGTCGAGCGAGCAGGGGATTAAGTTGAGCGGAACATCCAGCCAGGATGCATTTCGGGAAATCACGAGACGTGATCGCATTCCCCTTCGTCGCATTGTCCTTGCGTTGTCCTTCCCCATATTCTCCCGGAGGACGTCATGACCCCCATGGTTGATCTCGTCGCCGATCTCGGCGAGGGATTCGGCGCCTACACAATGGGCGACGACAAAGCCCTCCTGGAAATGCTGACGTCCGCGAATGTCGCCTGCGGATTCCACGCCGGTGACCCCCGCATCATGGACGCCACCGTCCGGACCTGCGTGGCGAACCGGGTGGCCGTGGGCGCCCACCCGAGCTTTCCCGACCTGGTCGGCTTCGGACGCCGCGCGATGGACCTCACGCCCGAGGAGGTTCGCACCGACATGCTGTACCAGATCGGAGCCCTCCAGGCGTTCGCCGTCGCGCACGGCACCCGCGTGCAGCACATCGCCCCGCATGGACGCCTGGGCAACCTGGTCGCCGTACGCGCCGACTACGCCCGTGCCGTCGTGGACGCCGTCGCCTCCCTCGACGAGTCGCTGATCGTCCTCGCGCAGGACGGTGAACTCGCCGACGCCGCCCGGGCCCGCGGACTGCGCGTGGGCATCGTCGGCATCGCCGACCGCGCCTACCGCGACGACGGAACCCTCGTCCCCCGCTCAGAGCCCGGAGCGGTCATCCACGACCCGGACGAGGTGGCCCGGCGGACCCTGCGCATGGTCACCGAGGGAGTCGTCCGCAGCGCCGACGGCAAGGACATCCAGGTCGCCTGCGACACCGTCCTGCTGCACGGCGACAGCCCCGGCGCGATCGCGCTGGCCGGCCGCATCCGCGCGGAACTCCTCGCCGCCGGCGTCGAGATCACCTCTCTCGACAAGGTGCTGAGCGGGACGGGCGCCTGACATGAACGGCAACATCACGATCACGGACTGCGGTGACTCCGCCCTGACCGCCAGGGCCGTGGGCCTGGACGCCGAGGACGCCTGGCGGCTCGTCCACGCCCTGGCCGACGCCCTGGACGCGGTCCGGCTCACCGGAGTCCACGACGTGGTGCCCACCTACGACTCCCTGCTCGTGGAGTTCGACTGCACCGGCACCGACCACGACACCGTCCGGCGGATCGTGGCGCACGAGGCCGCCCGCCTCGGCCCGGACCCCGCACCGGCGGCACCGTCACGACGCTTCGTCGTGCCCGTCGTCTACGGCGGCGAGCACGGGCCCGACCTGCCCGAGGTCGCCCGCCAACTCGGCGTGACCGAGAGCGAGGTCGTCGCCCTCCACTCCGGAAGCGACCTCACCGTGCGCTGCCTCGGCGCGCCCGCCGGGGCGCCGATGACGGACGGCCCGCCCTTCCCGAAACCCGTGCCGCGGCTGGCGTCGCCCCGTACCCACGTCGATCCCGGCTCGATCGCCGTCGCCGGACGGCAGGCCGTCATCTGCCCGATGCCCTCGCCCGGCGGCTGGCCGCTCCTCGGACGCACCCCCGTGCGCGTCCTCGACCCGCACAGCGACCCGATCACCGCCTACCGGCCCGGGGACACCTTCCGCTTCGTGCCCATCACCCCCGACGAGTGGGACGACCACGCCGGCACCTCCCTGGCGGCCTGCCATGGCTGACACCCTCACGATCCGCACCCCCGGCATCGTCACCGTGCAGGACCTCGGCCGGGTCGGCCGCTCCCGCTACGGTCTGCCCGCCGGCGGAGCCGCCGACCAGCACTCGGCGCGCGTCGCCAACGTCCTGTGCGGCAACGACGACCGCGCCCCGCTGCTGGAGATCACTGCACTGGATTTCGCGTGCGTGCCCTCCGCCGACATCCTCGTCGCCGTGACCGGCGCCCCCGCCGACGTGACCGTCGCGGGCGGCGTCCGCCCCCAGTGGGAACCGGTCTCCGTGTGCGCGGGCGAGACCCTTCGCGTCACCGGCATCCGCCAGGGCCTGCGCGTCTACCTGGCCGTGCTCGGCTCGTTCGAGGCCGACTACCTCCAGGGCAGTTGCGCTCCCGACACCATCCTGGGCTTCGGCCCCGCCCTGAGCAGCGGCGACGAACTCGTGCTGCGCTCGGCCTGCCCGCCCCTCGACCACCCCTTCTCACGGATCCCGCTGTTCCGTCTGAACGCCCCCGTCCCCCCGTTCCCCGCCACCTGGACGATCGACGTCACCGACGGCCCCGACCGGGCCGAGTTCGCAGACACCGCGAGCCGGCTGTTCGACGCCCCCTTCACCGTCAGCCCGCGCAGCAACCACATCGGCCTGCGACTGCAGGGCGACGTACCCCGCCGCGTCACCCAGGGCGAGATCCTCTCCCGCGGTGTCCCCATCGGCGCCGTCGAAGTGCCGGCGGGTGACGAACTCCTCGTGCTGCACCGCGGCCGCGGCGTCACGGCCGGCTACCCCGTCCTGGCCGTCGTCACCGCCACCGGTCTGTCCGCCCTGGGGCAGGTGCGCCCCGGGCAGACCCTCCGCTTCCGCCACCGCACCCTCGACCAGGCGGTCACCGCCCACCGCGCCCAGCGGGGCGCCGTCGACGCACTGCGCACCCGCGTCCGCACCGCCTTCGACGCCCTGCGCATCCGCGCCCCCGACCCGGCCTGACACCCGGTCACCTCCCCAGCCGTCCCCGTCGCCCGCCCGCACGGAGCCCCCGCCCCTCGTCCCCAGCCCGCCGCAAGACAGGAGACGCCATGACCACCATGGCCGCTCAGCCAGTCCCCAACACCGTCGACCCCAGAACAGCCCGGAAGGTCACCCTCGCGGGATGCGTCGGCATCTTCGCCGAGCTCTACGACAACGGCATCTTCGGCTTCATGGCCGGAACGCTCGCCGCCGTCTTCTTCCCCGGCTCCGACGACGCCATCATGCTCGTCTTCCTCGGGTACGCCGTCTCCTTCTTCTTCCGCCCCCTCGGCGGCATCATCTGCGGACACCTCGGCGACCGCATGGGGCGCCAGCGGATGCTGGTCTTCGTCATCATGCTGATCAGCGTCGCCACCGCGGCCATCGGCATCCTGCCCACCTACGCGAGCATCGGCATCGCGGCGCCGATCCTGCTGATCCTGCTGCGCGTCGCCCAGGGCTTCTCCGTCGGCGGCGAGGCCTCGGGCGCGATGAGCTTCCTCGCCGAGCACGCCCCGGAAGGCAAGCGCGGCCTCTACACCAGCTACGCGCAGATCGCATCCTTCCTCTCCCTGCTCACCGGCACGCTGGTCGCCGCCGCCATGACCAGCGGACTCGGCGACGAGCGCATGGAGTCCTGGGGCTGGCGCATACCGTTCCTGCTCGCCGTGCCGCTCGGCATCACCGGCATCTACATCCGCAAGCGGATCAGCGACACGCCCAACTTCAACCGCCTGAAGGAACAGGGCGGCCTGTCCAAGAACCCCCTGAAGGAGGCGTTCACCTCCGCCGAGCACCGCCGCGCCATGCTGCTGGCCCTGTTCATCCCCCTGATGAACGGCTCCGGGTACTACGTCCTGTTCAGCTACATGCCCACCTTCATGAGCAGCGAGCTCGACTTCGGCAAGGTCCAGGGGCTGCTCGTCACCGCCTCCAGCCTGGTCGCGATCTGTATCGCCATCCCCTTCATGGGCCGTCTCTCCGACCGGATCGGACGCAAGAAGGTCATCGCAGGCTCGGCGATCGCCATGGCCGTCGTCGGCATCCCCTGTTACCTGCTGATCGGCACCGGCAACCTCGCCCTCGCCGTCATCGGCGCCTGTCTCATGGCCGTCGTGTTCGCCGGGCACACCGGCGTCATCCACATCCTGCTCGTGGAACTGTTCCCCACCCGGGTGCGCTACTCCGCCTACGGCCTGGGCTACAACGTCTCCTCCGCGCTCTTCGGCGGCACGGCCCCGCTGCTCATGACCTACCTCATCGCCCGGACGGGCAACGTCAACATGCCGGCCTTCTACGCCGTCGTCACCGCCCTCGGCACCCTCATCGCCGTGTCCCGGGTGAAGGACCGCGCCCATCTGCCCCTGCGCGACGCCTGACAGACCCCCGCACCCGCACCGCACCCCCCACTCCCCAAGGAGCACAGCAGCATGCCCATCTCCGACTACAGGACGGCCCTCGTCACCGGAGCGTCGACCGGCATCGGAGCCGTGGTCGTCGAGCGACTCACCAAGCGCGGCCTAGAGGTTCACGCGGTGGCGCGCAACGCCGAACGGCTCGACGCCCTCGCCCGCGACACCGGTTGCGTCCCACACACCGTCGACATCACCGACACCGAGGCACTCACCGCCGCACTGGACGGCCTGGAGATCGACGTTCTCGTCAACAACGCGGGTGTCTCGCGCACCGGCAACATCCTGACCGCCGACGAGTTCGCCGTCGACGAGCAGGTCGCCGTCAACATCCAGGCCGTCCTGCACCTGGTCCGGCTGCTCATGCCCGGCATGGTCGAGCGCGACCTCGGCCACATCGTCAACATCAGCTCCATCGCCGGCGTCTACAACTTCGGCGGCAACACCATCTACCACGCCACCAAGGCCGCCGTGCACACCCTCTCCCGCCAGCTGCGGGTCGACGGCTACGGCCGCCGGGTCCGGGTCACCGAGATCTGCCCGGGGCGCGTGGAGACGGAGATCTTCGGCCGTCTGCTCGGCGACATGGAGGAGGCCCAGCGGCGCTTCTACGACGGCTACGAGTCCCTCAAGCCCGAGGACATCGCCGACTCCATCGAGTTCGCCGTCGACTCGCCCCGGCACGTCAACATCGGGCACATCGAGATCCTGCCCACCTTCCAGGTCCCCGGCGGCCTCAACTTCGAGCGCAGGGAGGGCTGATCACATGGACACGGCAGAACGGGTACGCCGTATCAAGCCCTCGCCCAGCACCGCGGCCGCCCAGCGCGTGCGCGAACTCAAGAGCCAGGGCCACACCATCCTCGACCTGACCGTGGGCGAGCCCGACTTCGACACCCCCGGCCACGTCAAGGCAGCGGCGATCGCGGCCATCGAGGCGGGCGAGACCAAGTACACCCCCGTGAACGGCACGCCGCGCCTGCGCGCCGCGATCACCGGCAAGCTCCGTGAGCGCCACGGGCTGGAGTGCACCGACGCGCGGATCGCGGTCGGCGGGGGAGCCAAGCAGGTCATCTTCCTCGCCCTGATGGCCACCCTGGACGAAGGGGACGAGGTCATCGTCCCCGCCCCGTACTGGGTGTCCTATCCGGACATGGTCCGCGCGAACGACGGCACCCCCGTCGTCGTCGACTGCGCCGAGGCGGACGGCTTCAAGCTCACCCCGGCGCGGCTCGGTGCGGCGATCACCCCGCGCACCCGCTGGGTCGTCCTCAACACCCCCGGCAACCCGACCGGATCCGCCTACACCACCGCCGAACTGCGGGCGCTCGCCCAGGTGCTGCTGGACCATCCGCAGGTGCGCGTCCTCACCGACGAGATCTACGACGAGATCTGGTACCGCGAGGAGGACGCCCCGTCCCTGGCCGCCGTCGAACCCCGCCTGGCCGAGCGGGTGTTCCTCACCAACGGCGTCTCCAAGACCTACGCGATGACCGGCTGGCGCATCGGCTACGGCGTGGGCCCGGCGGACCTGGTGACCGCGATCAACACACTGCAGTCCCAGACCTCCTCCTGCCCCTCCTCCGTGAGCCAGGCCGCAGCCGCCGCCGCGCTCACCGGACCGCAGGACTTCGTCCGCGAGACCGTGCGCGTCTACCGCGCACGCCGTGACGCCACGGTGAAGCTCATCAACGACATTCCCGGTCTCAGCTGCACCGTCCCCGACGGCGGCTTCTACCTCCTGGTCAACTGCCAGGACTTGATCGGGCGGTTCACCCCCTCGGGCAGCCGGATCGGGAGCGACGAGGACTTCGCCCGCCACCTCCTCGACAGCGGGCAGGTAGCGGTGATCCACGGAGCCGCGTACGGCGCGCCCGGCTACTTCCGCATCTCGTTCGCCACGTCGACGGACGTGCTCACCGAGGCATGCGCGGCCATCACCGCCGCCTGCACCACTCTGTCCGAGAGGCCGTCATGATCCGCGTCAGCACCAAATTCGACCGCCCCGCCCCGGAACTCGTCGAACGCCTCGCCGCCTACTCCTCGGCCACCATCCATGAAGCCCAGAGCCGGCTCGGCGCCCTCGACTCGACCATCAAGCCGGTCGACCACCGCATGTCCCTGTGCGGCCCCGCCTTCACGGTCCAGTGCGCCCCCCGCGACAACCTGATGCTGCAGACCGCCATCGCCTACGCCCGCCCCGGGGACGTCATCGTGGTCTCCGCAGGCGCCTACGAGGAGGCGGGCTCCTTCGGGGACGTCCTCGCCAACGCCTGCCAGTCCAAGGGACTCGGCGGCCTGATCACCGACACGGGCGTCCGGGACACCGAGGACCTGCGCGCCCTGGGATTCCCCGTCTTCTCCCGCAGCATCTCCATCAAGGGCACGGTCAAGGAGACCGTGGGGCCGATGTGCGAACCCGTCACCGTCGGCGGCGTGCTCGTCCGCCCCGGTGATGTGATGCGGGCCGACGCCGACGGCGTGGTCGTGGTCCGCCGCGAGGCGGCGGCCGAGGTGGCCGCCGCCTCACAGCAGCGAGTCGACACCGAGGCCGACTACATCGCCGCGTACCGCGCGGGCAGGACCGTCATCGACATCTGCGGGCTCGAGCCGCTGCTCGCGGCGAAGGGGCTGGTGATCGAGGAGTAGCGGCGAGGGAGGGTGCGGGTCAGGGCCTCGTGTCCGTCAGGGAGATGCGGGCGGTGATGCGCTTGCCGACGGGCTGCCGCTCGATGTCGAGGTCCTGGGCGACGGCCTTGACGATCTCCAAGCCGTGCTGGCCGATACGGTCGGGGTCGGCGGCCCGGGCCGCGGGCATGGCCGGGTCGCTGTCCCATACGACGACCTCCACCGCGGCGCCGGAGACGCGCAGTTCCATGAGGACGGGACCCGGGGCGTACTTACGGGAGTTGGTGACCAGCTCGCTCACGACCAGCTGGGTCAGGTCCATGGCACGCGGGGAGACGTCCAGGCCGCGCTCGTCCCGGAGCCGGGTGAGGAAGTCGAGCGCGTGGTGGCGGGCCTGCGCGATGCAGCCGTCGTCACCGCCCAGGGCATAGCCGACCTGGGTCGGGCGGGCGCCGGGCTCAGTACGGTCCCCGTCGGGTTGCGGCTCCAACAGCATCGTCCTTCTACTCCCCGTTCACGCGCGTGCGTGTACCCCTCACTTTGTCATGCATGCCACGGGCGTGTTGTTCGGCACAGTCGATTGGATGCGTCCGGCCTGGAGAGTGCGGCACAATCGTCGGCACAGACGTTGCACGGGGCAGCCCAGGCGCAGTTGAGGAGACGGTGACCGACAACCAGGGGACGGGCCGGCCGGACCGGCTCTCCATCGAACACTCCACCGTCGACGGCATCCGCGTCGTGACCCTGCGCGGCGAGATCGACCACGGAGTCAAGGACGCACTGCAGCACGCCCTGCTGGCCCGGGACGGCGACGGCGAGGCACCCCGGATCGTGGCGGACCTCAGCGGGGTGACCTTCATCGACTCCAGCGGCATCAACGTCTTCATCCACACCCACCAGCGTGCCGACGCCGCACAGGGATGGCTGCGTCTGGCCGGGATCCGGGGACCGGTGATGCGGGTCGTCCAGCTCGTCGGTCTGGACGCCGTCGTCGCCTGCCACCCCACGGTCGACGAAGCCCTGACGTGAGCGGACCGGGCCGGCCGACGGCCGTGCTGGTCCTCGTCGCGGTCCTGACCCTCACCGCCTGCGGTGATCTGCACGCCTCGGGCGCGACGCCCGGCGCCACTCCCAGCAGTGCCGCTGGAGCCTCGCCGTACGTGGAGCCCGGCGCCGGTGACGGGGCCCCGCACTACAACGAGAACAACGGCCACCGTCGTCCCGGGGAGATGTCTCCGGCCCACGCGAAGGACGCCGAGCGGGAGGCCGATCGCATCAGGCCGGTCCTCGAACGGCTGTGGAAGCGGCGGACGTGGGATCCCGCGACGGTGCGCGAGGCCCTGCTCCGGCTCGGCTACGAGGAGGAGCGCGTCACCCGGGACGGCAAGTGGCTCGGCGGGACGCTCACCGTCACCGGGATGTCCTCACGCTGGAAAGGCGACGGGTACGTGACACCCGAGGGGGCACGAGTCGCCCTGCGCGTTCACGACGACGCCTGCGTCACCGCGTTCGTGCAGAAGACGAACTTCGCGGCGGTCGCCAACGGCCCGTACCCGGAGACCGGCTGCTTCGCACCGCCCTTCGCCCACTGACACGGAACTCACCCGTCCGCACCCGCTGAGCAAGGCGTGGCCGGGGCACGCCGTTCAGGATGGAGGAGCCCGGGACAGGCGTGTGCGTGCGAGGGAGAGGCATGACCGAGACCGACAGGGCCAGGAGCTTCCCCGCCGAGGACGGAAGCGGCCGGCCCTCGCCGCACCCCGACCCGGGTGCCGGCACGGCCGACCTGCGGCGCGTCGGCGCGCACCCCGATTTCTGGTACCCGGTGGCACTGTCCCGCGGCGTCCGGAGCAAGCGGGTGGTGGCGACCGCCTTCGCGGGCGAGCGCATCGCGCTCTACCGCGGGGAGAGCGGCGCCGTGCACGCCCTGGAGGACCGGTGCGCGCACCGGCAGGTGCCGCTGAGCATGGGCGTCGTGGAGGGCGACACCCTCCGCTGCTGCTACCACGCCTGGGCCTATCGCGGCGACGGCCGCATCTCGCAGATCCCGTACCTGTCCCGCGACGACGGCCGGCCGCCGCGCGGCGTGCGCGGCTACCCCGTCCGCGAGGCCTACGGCTTGGTGTTCGTGTTCCCGGGCGACCCGGACAAGGCGGCCGGCACCGCCCTGCCCGAACTGCCGGCCTTCGGCTCACCGCGCTACAAGACCATGACCTACTCCCGGACCGTGCGCTGCCACTACTCGTTCATGCACGAGAACCTGCTCGACATGAACCACCAGTTCCTCCACCGGGGCGTCGTCGGCAAGCTCCACCCCGAACTGCTGGAACACCGCACCGACGCGCGGTCGGTGGAGGCCCGCTACCTGTTCACCCACGCCGGGGGGAAACGGAACCGCGGCGCCAGCCTGCTGGCCGCCGAGGGCATCAGGGGCAGCGACTCCAGCGACCTCATGACCATCCGCACCGCATACCCGTACCAGACGCTCGACCTCGTCCCGGAGAACGCCGAGCGTCCGGCCTTCCGCCTCTGGGCCGCCTATGTGCCCGAGGACGCCGAGCAGCGCGTCTGCCACACCTACGGCCTGCTGATGATCGAGAAGCCCCGGGTGCCCGGCGCGCTTCAGCTGGCCTGGCCGTTCATCAGGCGCTTCACGGAGCGCGTGTTCGCCGAGGACCGCATGGCCGTCGAAGCCGAGCAGCGAGCCTGGGATGAGCAGGGCGAGGACCGCAATCACGAGGTGTTCTCCCTGATCCTGGACGTCCGCGAGGTGCTGCGTTCCAACGGCGTCCCCATCCGGCCCCGGGCCGCCGTGTGCGGCACCGCCAAGGCGTGCGACGGCAGGGCATCGGCGTTCGGCGCTCACCCGGCGGGCTGACGGAAGAACTGGCCGCCCGTGCGACGATCTCCGCGTACCCCACGACTAGGCCCCGGCGCCCCCGTCCGTTCCGGCATCCCGGAGCACGGCCGCGTCCCGAAGTACTACGCGGTCAAGGCTCGGATCGACCGGCTCGTCGAGGAGTTGGGGGAGGGCGGATCGCTGCCCACCGAGCGTGATCTCGCCGAGCGGTACGAGGTGGCCCGCGAGACCGTCCGGCACGCCACCCGTGGGCGCGCGTGCGTCGGTCAGCCGGCCGGGTGGTCGACGCGCAGCCGCACCTGTTCCTCCAGCCGTTCGAGGCTGGTGTCCAGCGCGTCGCCGACGGCCCGCTCGCCGGGATCGTGGCCGGCGTCGAAGAACGACAGGTGCACCGTCACCTCACTGGCTCCGCTGCCGAGGCCGGCGACCTGGAGCCACCCCGCGTAGCTTCCCTGGTCCCGGGTGCCCCACTCGATCCGCATCTGGTCGCGCCGGGCGCGCAGCAGGGCGGAGGTGTCCTCGTCCGTGCGGTCCTCGTGCACCGTGACGGCGGGCAGTTCCTCGGCCCGCACATGCAGGGCTTCCGGCAGCCAGGTGTCGAGGCGTCCGACGTTCGCCGCCTCGTCGAAGACATGCTCGGGCTGTGCGGGCATCGTGCGTGAACGCTCGTACTCGGTCATCGCGGTACCTGCCTCGGCTCGGGGGCGTACAGCGCACCGCGTTCCCGGCCTGTCCGGCCCCAACCGCGAAAGGCCCCGCCCGCACGCTGCGGGCGGGGCCTTTCAGGCCGGTCAGAACTTGGGCTGGGGTGACTG